>NZ_MRCC01000031.1 GCF_001904655.1 Chroogloeocystis siderophila 5.2 s.c.1
CAATAATGTATGCGCCTTTGAGTGAGGTTTCGATAAATTTCATGCTTTTCTCCAACAGAAATCTTTGTCTAAGTAGCTAGGCATAGTCAAGTGTCACACCCATTTATATCGGGTGACGGGTTATCGGTAATCGGCTCAAAAGCAAATCGTCATTTTAATTTGATGTAACGATTTTTCTACGTTGTATCGAGAAGTAAATAGGCCATATTGCTGCTTTAATCAATTCTTTGATTAATGCATTCTTGTACTTAAATAACCAAATTCCTAAATGCAAATAGCAATATATTTTCTGGTCTAAACCGATAGGAGTTGTATTGATAGAATTGATATATCCCAATAACACTCTCCCTTGAGGAAAGACTAGTTTACCTTCCTTGAGCGTGGGATCAAGCCAAGTTGCTCGCAAATAAGGATTTGCAAGTGCTTTACTCGCACGTTGCGCATGGTGGCGGTTAAAAAACAAATACTCAGGAATTTCGTAATATTGACCTAGAAGCGCCATTTTAACGAGTAAAACTTTATCTGCTCCAGGGTAGTTACCTAACAAAGGAGTTTTTGCCAAGATATCTCGTCGCATTACTCCAAATAGCTGCAAGCAACGATGAGGTTTAGCAAAGGAATCAATAATAAGATTGCGAAATCGTACATATGATTTTGGTGAGTGCGTCAGCAAAGGGTTTTCATCACAATTGTTCGGTAGAAACTTCTCATTTTCGTCAATGAGTTTAGTTCTGGGATAGCATAAAACAACTGATGGATTTGCCTCTAATACCTGAATACATTTTTCAAGAAAATCAGGAGCACATATGTCATCGTGCGCCGCCCACTTAAAATATTCACCCGTTGCTAATTCAAATACACGGTTAAAGTTGTTGTGTCCTCCAATATTTCGCTCATTTCGAGTATATTTTATTCGCGAATCTTTAGCTGCATAACCTTCACAAATTGCTTGTGTTCTATCCGTTGATGCGTTGTCTGAAATGATGAGTTCAAAATCTGAATAAGTTTGTGCCAAAATTGAGTCTAAGGCTTTTGCTAGCAAGCGATCGCCATTGTAAACAGGTAATCCAATACTAAGACGTGGAGTGTTGCTCATTTTTTTATTGCTAGATTTTTTTGCTAACCTTAAATTGAAGAACAAAAAAGTTGAAAATATAATCTAGATTAAGATGGACGTGAGCTAGTAAGCGTTAGATGCTTGTTATTACTAATAACTCTAAAAACAGCATCGTGCCAAAAGTTAGCAATTTTACGGTAGCCTTGAGCATTGGGATGCAAACCTCTATCTAAATCAAGTGATAGTGATGCTGTTAAGTCTTGAACGCTCAAGCTTCTCATATCTACAAAATGAACTTTTTTGCCTTGAGCAATTTTAGAGGAGACAACACTAGGAATTGCAGCGTTGAAATATATTGCGCGTAAACTACGAATCGCTGGTTTTGCTGCGGGGTGAATTGGTGGAATTGAAGCAACGAGTAATTGAGCCTTAGGACAATGTTGCGTAATTATATCAATTAAAGTGTTAAGGTCTTCAATCATTGTCTTGAGTGAACTTTTGCGTGTATCATTAGTGCCAATCATTAATAAAATTAAATCTGGTTGCGCTGCATCAAACCACTGACTAGCTGAAGCAGAAACTTGCTTCATTGTCCACCCAGGATGACCTTCATGCATTTTATCACTAAGCTCATTAGGACCATCGCATCTTGAACCAACGAACTTAACCGGTAAATCATCCGCAACAAATTTCTGCCATAATTCAGTCCGGTATCCACCACTATCTATATCAGAGATTCCTTTGATTCCATAAGTGATAGAATCGCCAAGAGGCATAATTCTCAAGGGTGATTTATATTCGGGAACAAACGTACATTTTTCTTTTAGCTCTGCGATCGCCCAGTTATTAATATAGGCATCGCTGTAAAGTGTAGTATCAAAGTGAGAGGAAGCATCAACTTTTATTTGATACAATAAAGAACTAAGAGCCTTGTTCTTTAGCTTTCTCTTTAGAGCCAAAGTAACAATAGTAACTTTAATAACATGACTGTAGTACACAAAGAAGATGAGCTTTCTAAAAATAGTGTGTTGTATTAGATTATGAAAGATTTCTTTATTCATAAGATGGTCACTGTTATACAAACACTTAAAACGCAAGAGGAGCATTACTCAAAGTAATACTCCTGTTTTTTTATACGCATCATAAACTGTGACTACAGCTAAAACTAATTTAGGCAATTAGATATTCTAAATGAGATAGTGTCAAATACAAAAAAAACTTTTTAACCATTTCGTAGCTAACGTGAAAAATTGTAAGTTGATAATTAAGTTTTTGCCGTCTGCATTCTACTGCTGAGGTTTGTGATTCTATGGAATAAAACGCAAACAAGTGAGCAATTACTACTCCTATACGCGCAGCAATAATTTTTAACAGATGTACTTCATCTCGATAAAACTGACGTGAGTGAAACGTACCAACATGAAAGACTCCAATCACTTGATTATTAACTATTATTGGTGTCCCTACAATTGACTGCAAGCCTTTGTTGCGGAGAATTGGGCTAATAACTTCTACTTGAGATAGGTCATTGACAATGACTGATTCGCGCTGAGCAGCAACGCTACCAGCAAAGCCGTGACCCATAGGAATTTGAATTTTTGCAATAACTTCTTCTTCCAAACCACAAGCAGCATTGACAGTTAAATACTGTCTATCCTCAGAACAGAGCAAAACTACAGCAGTATCTACACTAAAAACTTGGCGAACGCAATCAAGTAACTGGTAGAGCAAATTTTGCATCAAAGAAGAAGCAGATATAGCTTGCTGACTAGCCTGCGGTGGAAGTAACTGAGCCGCTTCTTCCACTTCAGCTTGGATGAGCATTGCAGTTTTCTCTAGCTCAGCTAAAGCTAATTCTAGCGAATCAGGGAGGCGGCTAGTATTGTTGGTAATGTCTTGTTTTGAGTTCATCGCTTTCAAGAAGGCAATAGAATCTACCTACAAAAAGTCAGGCGATCGCTTCCTGTGTGGATTTTCTAATAAATCAAAGCCCTTTTAAACTCCCCAATAGAGATATTTATGTTTAACTTAATTCTGCCTCAACGTTAGCTTCAGATCGCGCTTTCTCCAAGCAAGCTTGCAAGGTTTCGCTGAGAAGCGAAACATTTGGTTCTTTAAGAATGGTTGAGTGATTGCCAGGTAGATCGTAAGCTTTTAATCCACCACCTGCAAGCTCACCCCAGCCGTATTCGGGGTCTCTTGTGTACCAATCATCCGGAGTAGGCATTCCAGAGGGATAGTAATACCATCCTTTTCCGGGAACTTCTGTTGCACGGAACAGCGTTAACTTACCTGCATAAGGTTGAAATGAATAAGTTCGCATTGCTTTTCTAATACTATAACCGACATATTTTCTATGTAAGTCGTATGGTAGGGAACCTGCTAAACGTAAGTAGGTATTCCAGTAAACGAAGTAGAACTTCCTTTGAAGACTGTAGTAAGCCATTTTTACTGGGTGTTTCAGCCCGAAACGGAAAAAGTTACGCCACTGTCGCGAGAACCACTCTAGTACAGTCACTTTCTTGAAGCAGCCTGGAACAAAAGTATCAAGTAAGCCTACAAACGCAACTTTCTCACCTTTCGCGTGTAACTGCCGTGCCATCTCAAACGCTACCACACCTCCAGAAGAGAAACCTGCCAAGTAATAAGGTCCTTCGGGTTGAACTGCCCGAATTTCTTCAATATAAGCTGCTGCCATATCCTCAATTCGGTTTAAAGGAGTTGTAACTCCATCGACTCCACGTGCTTGCAATCCATAGAATGGTTGATCGGCACCTAGGTATTGAGCTAACTCCTGAAAAGCAAGAACATGAGCACCATTGCCATGCATACAGAATAGAGGTGGTTTAGAGCCACTCGGTTGAATTGGAACTAGCGAGGTAAAAGCTACTGATTCAGTTTCCTCAGCGATTACTCCTGCTAGTTGTTCGAGTGTTGGTGCTTGAATTAAGGTTGCTAAAGACAGCTTTTTGCCAAATCTTTGCTCAATTTGATCGAAAAGGCGCAGCGCCCGTAGTGAGTCTCCTCCTAGGTCAAAATAATTGTCTATAACACTAATCGGCTGAATTTCCAAGACTTGCTCCCAGAGCTTAGCAAGTTGAAGTTCGATCGAATTCCGAGGCGCGATATAAACTTCTGCTTCTGAGTTGGTTGGCTCTAGCTTTGAGTTTAGTTCGGTGGGAGAGACACTCATCGTTTCTTCTAAAGACCTCATTTTTTTCTTCAATTTGACTAGAGACAATTGATGGTTAAAAACCAAAAGCTGATCATTTTAGACCCCAAAATTTATTTGTAGGGCTTTAGCTAATTGCTCATTTTTTTGCTTCGCTGCGTTGGTTCTGATTGAGCTAATTTCGGTGCTTAAACAAGTTACCTAAAGCTTTGAGTACACCTTTATTTAGATTATCTGTAGCTGCTGCTACTGGTGCTGCCGATGCAACAGTAGTCTTCGTAGGAATGCTTCTTGGTTTCACCATGACTTCCTTAGCAGCCTCGTCGCGCAGAACGCGTTTCAAAACTTTTCCTGTAGGATTTTTGGGGATAGAATCAACAAACTTAATTGCTTTAGGAACTTTGTAAGCTGCCATGCGCTCTGAACAGAAAGCAATCATTTGTTTTTCCGTAACAGTTTGCTCTGGTTTGAGGACGATATTGGCTTTGACGATTTCGGTTGTTTCTAAGTTGGGAACGCCGTAAACCGCCACTTCGGCAACTGCTGGATGTTGATAGATGACGTTTTCTACTTCAGTTGGGTAAACCTTGAATCCTGCAACATTAATCATGTCTTTAGAACGATCCACGATGTAGAAATATCCATCCTCGTCTATTTGACCGATATCACCGGTGTAGAACCAACCGTTTTTGATCACTTCTGCGGTTTCAAACGGACGGTTCCAGTAGCCCAGCATGACATTGGGACCTCGAATTGCAATTTCGCCTGGTTCTCCTGGTAGCGCATCTTTCCCATCCGCGTGAACGATTTTCATCTCGACGTTTTCAATCGGTGTGCCAATTGACCCGACTTTGTATTTAAAGTCATTGTTGTAACTAGCACACGGTGAGGTTTCAGTTAATCCGTAGCCTTGATGAATTTCTAGTCCATACTTCTCAAACCACCTTTGGGCAACTTCTACAGGAAGTGGAGCAGCAGCTGAGAAATAGTAGCGAATCGAACTCATGTCATACTTTAACGTCCCCATATTGAGGAGTAGGATATAGACTGTCGGTACGCTAAAGAACATTGTGATTTTTTCAGTAGCAACCGAGTTGAGAATTTTCTCTAAGTCGAAATGACGATGAAGAACAATTGTCGCGCAAGCGTTTAGCCCAGCGTTGAGAACGGCGTTTTGCCCGAAGCAGTGGAATAGAGGTAGGTATAGTAATATGCGATCTTCGGCACTCATCCCGCAACAACGGTTTTGCGAGTAGCTGTTGGAAATAACGTTCCCGTGAGATAGCGTCGCGCCTTTAGGAAAGCCAGTCGTTCCTGAAGTATAGACGATCGCAACCGGTGCGTGGCGATCCATTTCAATCGCTTTGGCATCAGGTGAAGCACTTGCCATCATTTCGGCTAAGCTGATTCCCTTGTCACTTTCGCCCTCGGCGATCAAGATGTGTTTTAGCTCTGGCAAATCGGCTGCGGGTACATTTTCCACAAGTTCAGCGGTGGTGACAATCGCCTTCGCACCAGAATCGTTGAGAATAAAGCTAACTTCGGTGCTTTTAAGCATGGCATTGAGTGATACCGCAACTGCACCGATCTTGACGATGCCTAAGTAGGCAATAACGAATTCGGGAATATTCGGCAAAAATAAAGCAATGCGATCGCCGCGATGAATGTTGCGATCGCGTAACCCATTGGCGACGCGGTTCGCCAGTAAGTCGAGGTCTTTGTACGGATAAGATCTGCCTTCAAAAATAAGCGCAATCTTATCAGGAAATAAATGATGACCGCGTTCTACGTGTTGGGCAATATTCATCATGACAAGTCCTTATTTCAAGGTAGTTAAGAGATCTTTTACTGCGGCGACAATGACACCTTCCGTCGCGATATCAACGGCAATTTTGGCGATGTGTTCGTCTAGAGGTTGTTCGCGATCGTCCCAGATGTAAGGGCGAGCGGCTGATGGTGGCTGTCCAACGACTTCACGTACAGCTTGATACAGACGTCGTGTTGTGGGTGATAGACACTCACTCGCGTCGTAATGTCCTGCATAAGCATATGTTCTTAAATCAACCGCTTGGACGCCAAACATGAGCGCGATCGCCATATACTGCTGGAAGATCTCAACCGCATTGCGCGTTAAATTCGCAGCGGCAAATCCTTGGCTATTGATATTTTGGTTGTATTGTTCGGCGTGGGTGGGATAGCGATCTGCGATCGAATTGCCGTAGAAGCTCAACAACGGCATAATCGAGTTACCAGTAATTTGCAATCCCTTTAGTCCCATATTGACAATGCGTTCTTTGTTACCGACTAAAGAAGCAGGTAATCCGTTGTTAAATTCTGGCGCGACGAGATAGGCAATTTGCACATCAAGGTGTTTCGCCATCATCCCGATATAGTATCGCAGGTGATCCATCCCCATCCCGATGTACTGACCCAAAAAATTACCGCCGTGATAGCTTGCTTGGTTTTCAACATCAATCAGTGGGTTATCTGTCGCGGAGTTCATTTCGACCTCAATTTGCTGCGCAACTTGCGCTACGCCATCGACAATTGGTCCCATGTATTGTGCCAAGCAGCGTAGCGAGTAACGATCTTGGATAGGGGCTTGACCGCGATACTCGTGCGTACCATCTAACTCTTCACGGATCAAGCGCGAACCAGCTAGCAAATCAAGCATTGTAGAGGCTGCCCATTTTTGCCCTGGATGCGGTTTCAGTTCGTGAATAAAGGGATGGAACGATTGATTTGTACCGTTTAACCCTTGTAAAATCAGCGCGTGCGCCCCCATAGTCAGCGCCATCAGTAGCCGCGTATCGTAGACGCAGTTCGCCGCAATTCCGGTCATTACTGAGGTGCCATTCATCATGGCTAACCCTTCTTTGGCTTGAAGTTGCAACTGCGGTAATCCCAATCGCTCTAGCGCAGTAATCGCATCGATTTCTTCGCCATCAAAGTCAACCTTATAGCGCTCATCTAAACCAATCAAAGCGCCTGTAATGTACGATAGCGGTGTCAAATCGCCACTGGCACCAATCGAACCGTATTCCGGAACGTGCGGTGTCACCCTAGCATTCAAAAACGTTTCCATTCGCTGGACGATCTCGCGGCGGATTCCCGAAGCACCATGCAAGTGTGAATTTACACGCAACAGCATCGCAGCGCGGACATCGGTCAGCGGTAACTTATGTCCTGCACCGACTTTGTGATACCACACGAGGTTATGTTGCAAAAGGTCTGCATACTCGCGCGAAATGACAACATTTGCCATTCCACCGAAACCACTTGTGACACCGTAGATTGGTCTACCTGTAGCGACGGCTTCAGCGATATAGTCACACGATGCTTGAATGCGCTGCTCAACATTGTCTGCTGTACTAATTTGTACCTTAGCTCGATGACGCGCCACACTCACGACTTCGTCGATGGTGAGGTTGCGATCGCCTAATAAAATTGTATCTGCGTTTAAGTTTGTAGACGCTTGTGTTTGTAGGACTGTATTCATTTAGCAATTCCTTGAAAGGTTTTTAAGACAACGAAGTTTAAACACTGGCGAAAGCAGGAATAAGGGGCTGTTGGTCAGCCGTAGCGGGTGGTTGCACCCAACGACTAAAGGTTTTACCGACAACTGCGATATCATGCATCAAATGCTCAAATCTTGCTGGTGTGAGCGACTGCGGACCATCGGATAGCGCCTTAGCTGGATTGGGATGAACTTCAACCATGAGCGAATCGGCTCCCGCCGCGATCGCTGCTAAACACATCGGTGGTACATATTCGGCTTTGCCAGTACCATGGCTGGGGTCTACCATAATTGGCAGGTGTGTAAGCGATCGCAACACAGGTACGACAGCTAAATCAAGTGTGTTACGTGCATACTGGCGATCAAAACTGCGAATTCCGCGCTCGCACAGAATCACATTTGGGTTTCCTGCTGCTAAAATGTACTCTGCTGCCATCAGCCACTCTTCTACTGTCGCTGAGATACCCCGTTTTAATAAAATTGGTTTACCTGTAGTACCAACTTTTTTGAGTAACGAGAAGTTTTGCATATTCCGTGCGCCAACTTGCAACACATCAGCAACTGCGGCAACCTTTTCAATATCAGCAGTATCCATGACTTCGGTAATGATTCCTAATCCCGAAGCTTCCCGCGCTTGTGCAAGTAACCCCAATGCACTTTCACCGTGTCCTTGAAACGCATAAGGTGATGTGCGTGGCTTGTAAGCACCTCCACGCAGAAATTGCGCGCCAGCAGCTTTGACTTGTTGCGCGGTTTCAATAATCATTTGCTCGTTTTCGACTGAACAAGGTCCTGCCACAACTACGATCGGGTGTTCTTGTCCAAATGCAACATTGCCATTCGGTGTCGATACAACTACGGTGCTTGGTCCATGACGAAATTCTTGACTTGCGCGTTTGTAAGGTTTGTCAACTCGGACAACTTGTTCGATAAAAGGACTTATTTGTTGAATGTGTTCTACATTAAGAGCCGCTGTATCTCCGAGTAAACCAAGCACAACTTTGTGTTGACCAATACTTTTTTCGGCAATCACGTTCTGCTTATGGATCTCTTGACAAATTCGTTCTATTTCTTCCTTGGGAGTTCCAGCTTTCAAAACTACAATCATTAATTAAATTTCTCCTTTAATACTTCACCATAATGAGTTGATAACTTTTATCCTTTTTCTACTCTTTGATTAGTCCTAAAGACTACGTTTAAAAACGCAATCATTTGTTTACTAAAGCTACTTTTAAAAAAGCATGGCAAATAACTTGACACATGAAAAAATGAAATACCTAGCTTTGACTAGCTAACGCTAATATTTAGCAAAAAGATAGTAGAAAAAACAATTTTTTCTATTTCTTAAACTGTGTATAATCTCAAAAATAACTATGTTGTATAAAGCTGTTGTAATGTAAAGCGACAAGAATTCTATAAATTGTAGCTATTAAAGTGCACTCTTGGTGTCTTCTTTAAAAGACTACAGCAAACTACTACTGACATTAATATTTAGCTAATAAAAACCCTTTTTAGGCTGTTAATCAATAATTATCGAAGCACAGCAACAGCTTTATTTTTGTATTGTTTCTGACAAATTATTAATCAGATACATAAGAACATCACGCAGCTAAAGCTACCAAGTAAAGAGGTGATTCTTAAAAAAGTTTTCTACTTTTTTTAAAAGAATTGGCGAGTCAAATTTCTGATCGCCATGTCCTGCACCTTTAACAATCTCTAAACTAGCTTCTACACCAACTTTTGTTAGCGCATCAAAGAGCAACTGGCTTTGATTAAGTGGTACTAATAAATCATTTTCTCCATGAATGATGAAAAAGGGAGGATTTGTTGGATTTATATAAGTAATAGGATTAGCTTTTGCTGCTTTTTCTGGATTCGCTTCTATGACTCCACCAATTAGAGCAGCTTCAGGTGAAGCCTCACTAGTAAAATCAACTTTTCTAGGAAAGTCATTAATTTTTAAAAAATCTGTAGGACCATACCAATCACAAACAGCTTGGACACTGCTAGAGTACTCTTCCCAACCGCCATGACCTTCTAACTCTGGAATATCTTGCGTAGTTCCCACAAGCGCTGCGAGATGTCCACCCGCAGAAACACCCCAGACACCAACGCGTTGAGGATCGAGATGAAACTGTTGCGCGTGAGCGCGTAAGAAACGGATAGCACATTTACAATCTTCAATTTGAGCTGGGAAGATCGCTTCGTGGCTTAAACGATACTCGATAGTGGCACAAAAAAAGCCTTGACGAGCAAAAGCAACTAATCGCTTGAGTCCTTGTTCTTTATTCCCTTCGCGCCAAGCACCACCATGAATCCAAACGATTACAGGCATTGGTTGCTTTGGTAGTTTGGTAGGATGCAAAATATCCATTTTTAATTGATATTCTTGACCGCGAGTAAATTCAACATTTCGCAGATGAACAATACCTCTAGGTATATTTAACCAACGCCTAATTAGCTGCTGTTTGATACGCCAAAAGTTTATAAAAACGAGAAATATCATTGCTTAGGCTGTAATGTTTTCACTTTGAGCCTGCAAAGCTCAAGCGCGCTATCAAGTAAAGCTGAAATAGACTGAGTTTGCTCTCAGTCGTGTCAGGTATTTAAATTGAATAAAATTTACATTGAATTGAGTGCATTCACGCTTTAGACACACTTATCCTGTATTCCAGGGCAGCTAAAGTTCACTCATGGCATCTTCTTTAACTGCCCATAGCGCTGTACAAGCGCTAGAAGCTTGTCTTGTCATACAATAGCAGGTTTACCAAATTTTAGGAAGGTCTAGATTAAGATACGTGACTCATTTTATGCTGAAGTTGATGGTATTTCCACAGCTTGCCGCGTTGACTGAGTAGCTCTTGGTAGCCACCTTGTTCAATAATTCGTCCTCCCTCCAGAACAACGACTTTATTCGCACGGACAATTGTCGAGAGTCGGTGCGCGATCGCAATTACAGTCCGACCGACAGCCAGTTTTTCTAAGGACTCTTGAATCAAGCGTTCTGAGACAGAATCTAACGCGCTTGTCGCCTCATCAAGGATGAGAATTTCTGGATTCCGCAACAATGCACGTGCGATCGCAATTCGTTGTCTTTGTCCTCCTGATAACCGGACACCGCGATCGCCTAACTGAGTATCAAAGCCTTGTGGTAGATCTTGAATAAAGTCTAAAGCGTTTGCTAAGCGTGCAGCTTCGCAAATTTCCTCTTCGCTTGCATCTTCCAACGCATAAGCGATATTATTACGTACCGAAGTATTAAATATAAATGTATCTTGACTAACGACTGCTAATTTACGCCGCAGCGAGTTAATCTCAAATTCGCGTAAATCAACTCCATCGATGAGAATTTGACCGGCGGTTGGATCATAAAATCGCGGAATTAAGTCAGCGAGGGTCGATTTACCAGCGCCCGAAGACCCTACAAAAGCTGTCATCTCACCTTTTTTTATCGAAAGAGAAATGTTGTGCAAAACAGGTTCGTTCGGGTCATAACTAAAATCGACGGCTACATACTCAATAGCGCGATTTAAACCTGTAAATTCAACTTTGCCATTACGCGTGTAAGCTTTGTCATCTTTACGCAGCAGTTGTTTAATGTCTCGGAGTGAACCGTGAAAACTACTCATTTGCACTCTGGCCGAATCAATCTGGCGCATAGTTGGCATCATGCGAAACAAGACAAACAAGAAAGTTAACAACGAAGCTAGCTCTAAATAACCTTGTGGAATCAAAGTAGTAACTGCTACTACTAACATCCCAATCAAAATTGTTGTCGCGATTCCTTCCCTTAGCGGTTCTACTAATGCTTGTGCAGAGATAGATTGCAGCGTTGCATTTAGTAAATTACGATTGGCATGATAAAAGCGTTTGCGTTCATAGTCTTGTGCCGCAAAAGCATGAACAGTACGAATTCCATTAACTAATTCGAGTGCAACCGATGTATATCCACCGCTTGCTTTCGATCTGGCAAAACTGGCTTCCCGAATACGTCCTAGTAGTGTTGATATGCCTACTGATAGCAAGCTAAAGAGCATACCTGATACCAAGGTTAGCTCCCAGGAGAGCAAGAACATGGAAATGACGTATACCCAAAGCGTGAGAATTTTCGTGAACAGTGCTGAACTCACATCAAAAGCTTGTTGTAACTGAATAACTTCTGATGTGAGGCTATTGATGATTTCTCCAGAACGTTTTTTAGCAAAGTAACTAATTCGCAGCGAAATTAGCTGTTCAAAGAGGAGATGTCGTAACCGATACGCCAAACTTGATGCTGAGATGCGAGTATACAGCTTTCCTAAGTAGTTGAACCCTAAGCGCAAGAAAGTGGTTAAGAGAATAAGACCGGATATGCGAAAGAGACGCTCATTAACGGGAGCATTAACTCCTAATATGACAGTATCAATCCAGTCTATTCCTGTTTGAAACTGTGCAGCATCAGGATGAGTCAAACTTTGTAAAAAAGTCAGAATAAAACCAATGCCAAAACCTTCAAAAGCTGCTCCTAAAATTGTAAAGACAACTGCAAAGATGGCAGCTTTACCAAAAAACTTAAACTCTTTGAATAAAAAAGAGTTATCTTGCCAAAAGCTAGTAGTTTGGAGTAGGCGGCGAATTGGTACAGGGATTTTAACAGGCATAAATAATTTCTGGGCTATAAATCAATTTGCGGCTTAAACTGAGGCGAGAAGCTAACAGTTGCTGCGCATACCGATGACACGAGCAGGGACACCTACAGCGATCGCATCGTCGGGAATATCTTGTGTCACAACAGCACCTGCACCGACTACCGCACCTTTACCGATGCGTACGCCGTCTAAGACAATGACACCAAAACCTAACCACGCATGATCTTCGACGACGATACCACCTTTGGTTTGCAGGGGTTGTTTACTAATGAGTTCGCCAGATGCTATTCCATGATCGTAAGGATAAAAAGCACAGTTAGGGGCGATTTGAACGCCACGCCCAATTTGAATCGGGGCTTTGTAGGCAGAAATTTGACAGCGGGGCTGAATGTGAGTATCAGAACCAATCTTAAGGCTACCGCCTTCACCAGTTTGAATACAAGTATCACCATACAAATGAACGCGCTCAGCCAAATCTACACAACCGCTGTTTTTATCTTCAAAAATAGTCACGCGATCGCCAATAAAAATATGTTTACCAAGTTGTAGCTGCGAGTGATAAATTGTGGCGCTGGGTGCAATATAACCTTTGGTATTGAAACGTGCTAAGCGACGACGCGCATAATAAGGAGGCGCAAACCAGGTTGCGATCCAAGTTGCTAGACGCCCCAAATAATTTAACCCAGCAAATTGCATCCAAAAAACTGACCAGGCGGTGGAAGCAATACCACTTATACCACCAGAATTCCAGAGCTTTTGGAAGCGAGACAAAATTTGTGATTGTTTCCTCATCATTGCGGATGAGTCATGAGTAGCTGTTGACATTGTTTAATCTGCTGAGAGGTAGTTAGTGTAATACCGTTTCACTTGAAGCTGCTACCCATTGGTAGCAGAAAACGCAGTGGTAAAAGAACTTATTTGTAGCGATCATTTAGTGAAATGGTATAAATGACTTTCTGCTAAGACACAAAAGTAGATAGCTACAACGCCCAAACTTGATATTCGAGACAACCCTGCAAGCGCCCTACTTGCCAAGCAAAATTCCACAACCATTTGGCACGGTATTTGGTAGACAGTAGGTGCGGCGATCGCCTGACAACGTGAATCCAAATGATTAAGCCAGAATACCAAGGTAGTCTGGGTAAACCTTGCGATTGGTATTTTTGATAAAGCAGAACATTGTATTTTCCCCACTCGCGTGCTTGTTTGCACAAATCTGGTAACGTATCGCGCAAGCGGTAGTGAACGACAGCATCGGGAACAAAGTGAAGCTTGACGCCGCTAAGTTGCACTTTCCAGCAATAGTCAGTGTCTTGGAGTCGTAGCATCGTTTCGTCAAAACCACCAATCGATATGTGAATAAAACGTTTAATGCCAAGCGTACTACCAGAAGCATGAGGCAAAAAAGGAGGATATTTGTACTCTTGAAGCCCAGTTTGCTGAGTATGAGGGCGATACTTGAGTGTCCAAGGTGGATTCAGTTTATGATACTCGCGTTTGCAAGCAACAAAGTCATAATGGGAAAGTGCTTTACTCATAGCTGCTACCCAACCAGGCGCGACTTCATCGTCAGCATCACAAAAGGCTATAGCTTCACCAGTAGCAGCTAATACACCCTGATTGCGAGCGTGGGCTGCTCCCTGTCGTTCTGAGGAGTCAACAATCTTGAGACCAGGTAGTTTTTCTCTATATTGTTCTACGATGGTTATCGTATTATCAGTCGAGCCGTTATCCGAAACAACTACTTCCCAAGGTTCGCTGCATTGCTGAAATGATAGTGCTTCGAGTTGAGTAGCGATCGTTTGCGAGTCATTGAAACAAGGAATTACCACACTGAGCTTCATAATTTTCTCTCTATTTTTGTGTAAACTCATCGTAGAGAGTCTAAACTTTTCTGCTGCGCTTGGAGTTGTCAGTTTTGTAGGCGGTTACTGTCTGTTCTTGTCAAGAAACTATTTTGTCGAAGTCGTTTCTAAAACTTTTGTAAGCTTGCTAGTGTCAAGCTGCGCTTTGATATGATCGGCAAGTCGAATCGCCAGTGCAATGATCGTGAGAGTAGGATTGGATAAACCACTCGTAGGAAAGACCGAGCTACCTGTGACATAAAGATTATTGATACCGTAAACTTGACACTGCTCATTAACGACACCTTCGCGCGGATTGCTGCTCATCCGAGTCGTACCAATATGATGGTATGAGCCGATAACTGATCGCCAAGTCGCATCATCATCTTTAAGTTCGATTTGATACTTACCCGCACCAGAACGCTCAAAAGCCTCAGCAATCAGTTCTTGCGATCGCACGATTGTGTACTTATCAATCGGGCTTAAACGCCAGTCAAGTTTGACTTGATGAAGTCCGAGGCGATCGCGCTCTGAACTAAGCATAATCCGGCTGTCTGGATTAGGTGCTTGCTCGCCAATCAGATGCATACTGCAATAGTTTGATTGTCGTGAATAAAACTTTTTAGAAAACAGCTTAGCGTATACTCTAGCAGCAACATGATGCAAATTAGTAGCCACTTTCAGGACATCTTCGCTGACGGGGGCTTCACCGTAATCTCTACGACCTTCATGAAGGCTGGGAAAAGATTTGTGATATACGCTTTGAGCAGGTTCCGCGCCAACTAAATGCTGTACTTTGGACTTTAAGCGATTGATTGCATCTACCCAGTCTTCAGGAATCGGTAAAAGCCTTGTAGCAAAGTTAAGTGTTTGCTCGCGTTCTTGAGCCGCAGCTGATATTCCTAACGCCGTTCCTACAAATACTTCATTTACCTGAAGGTTTTTTTGAGTATACAAAGGTGCTGCATCAGATAGAACAACTTTACCTGAAACTAGATAAGGATGTTCCATAAAGAATCGACCTACTAAGTCGTATTGATTACCTAATCCGTTGCTCTGAACTTCATTAGAATTTAACAACAAACGCGGGTTCTCAATTCCACCAACAGCGAGAATAAAAACTTTCGCTTGAACCCAAAATTGTTTTCCGTCTATAGTTGCAACTCGTAATCTCTGTACCGTCTGAGCAGTATCATTCGTCTCAATTTTTAAAACATTGGCGTGAATAATTGTGTTAATATTTTTCGCCTGCTCAAGCTCTGATTTGTAAACTTGACCAAAACGCAAATGCGAGGGCGGAATAATTTGCCATAGACAAGTCAGAATATCTTCTCCTGTAAAAGGAAGTTGCTGGCGTTGGATTTCATTGAGGGCTTCTTCCCAATCAGAAAAATCATACTTAAAAGCGCCTAAACCACAAAAGTTTTGCGCGCGCTGATAGTAGGGATCTAGTTCTGCTTTAGCAAAAGGCCAACCACTATAAGGCATCCACGAACGATAGACAAAGTCAATTTCATCAAGTGGTCTACTCCAACCTCCCCATAAATTAGTAGAACCACCAAACTGGCGCGCACGTGTTTCTTTTATTGGAAAATAGGGAACGCCAACATTTTCTCCCGCAGCAAGAGATTGAGTATTTTCTTCGTAGTTTAATCCTCCGCTTTCGAGAAGGCATACCTGATAAGGTTGATTAATAAATTCCCGCGCTATTGTAATTCCAGCAGCACCTGCACCTACAATGCAAACTTCAGTTTCTATGAGTGTATTTTCTGGAATTGTCAACGCATCAGTTAATATCATAACTTTCACCCATCTTTCAAGAGGTCACTTTTTCTAATTGAATTCCGTTTTGTAGAAAAACTGAATCTTAAGCCACGACTTTTTCTCAAAAATTCACCAAGAAATTTTAATTGTGTTACATAATTTATTATGTAAAAATTCAACTCAAGAATAGTTGAGTTCACTTTATGCAGCAATTAAATTCCTAACTTTTCCAACTGTAGATAAGAGATCTAATTCGTGTTTAAGTCTACCAGCAATATGCTCGCTATAAAAATATTTGTTAACTATCTCACTACCAAAGCCAATTGTACATTCAACATTAAACAAAAATTCTAAAGTTAAACTTGCTGAACTAAAAGTAAATATTCTTGGATTCTGCAACTTTGTCAAATCTGACCTAAGAAAAAGCTCCATGAATAAAACTTCAAAAGGAAGATAGAATAAGAAGTCCTCAACTAACGGAATGATATCTACATAAAGATCGCTCAAAACAGACTTAAGTTGTGCAATCTTTTGTTTTGAGTCTCTCGGGTGAGGCTTAATCAATAAAACTGAATTTGGCAGAATTTTTTGTGATTCTAAAAACTCTCGATAAGCAATGATTTCTTTTTCTAAAGGTATGCGACTTGCTTCAGAAAAATTAGAAGTTAGGATAATAGATACTGATTCAGTACATATTTTTGCTTGAAGATTTTTAATATAATTAAAATCTACTAATTTGTCTAAAGATTTCCTTAGGGTTTGAAAAGTTTTTAAATATATTCTTCTATCTAAAACAACAGTTTCCATAGGAGGAACCTCGCCGAAGGCATAAGGTAGTGAGAAATAACCAATATCAAATTCCTGTTTTTGGAAAACTTCTTTGCGTGGTAATAAATCCTTTATTTGCTTCTTTATGTGGTTGTATAGACTTTTCAAACTATCAATTTTGGGATTATCTGGTAAGAAAGCTGCATGAGAAAAGTAAATTCCAATACCATCACCATAACAAATTTTCTCGGCTGATTTGTAAACATTCATCAAAATTGTATTTTCTAAATTCCATGTGCGTGCCAAATAAATTTCATCTACTTCATCAATACCTACCAATTCATGAAAAAATGGAGCTACCTCAAGTAAACCATATCTTTGAATTTGTTCTGTAATCGATTTTGTTTGATTTAAAGAAAGATATACGATGTTCTCCCAAGAATGAATTGATTTAGCCATTTTCGTAATAAAAGCAGCAAATTCTTCATTTTGTCCTTGGGGAGCAAATAAAGGAGTGACGATCAAGTAGTCTTCATATTTGAGATTGAGTTCGTGTTGTTCTTTTTCTCTAGCCTTAAGAACTGATAATGCTGTAATCAATTGAATCGTACCAAAGCAGCCAATCAGCCGCTTGATTGTTTTAGGATCTGACATACCGTTTCCTTTTACTGCTAGTGAGTAATCTATAGCAATCTAATTTGATTTGTGATTTTTTTGAGGAAATTGGCGCAGCCTTTCCGTAGGGTAGCCACATCCTCTGAAGAATTTGTCGCAGCGCAGGCTAGGACGTAAATGAAGGAGAACAGAGGAGATTTTTAAAAATGATTTAGGATTGCTATAGTAGTAAATTCATGAACATTCTGTCCTGAAGGTTTAACTATGAGACAAGTGCGTTAGCAATTAACATCTCGCAGATTTCACGAACTGCTCCTTGTCCTCCAGGCAATTGTGTAATGTACAGCGCACAAGCCTGGTTTGCTTTCATAGCATCAGCGACAGTCATCGGACAACCTACTACTTGCATGACATCTAAATCATTAACATCGTCTCCAACATAAGCGACTTGGGAGAAGGCAAAACCAAGCTCTTTACAGAGGTTGTTTAATACAGATAACTTATTTTTTACACCCAAAAATATATGAGGAATTTTCAAGTCTTTAGCACGATTAAGCGTTGATAGAGAAGATTTGGCAGTAATGATTGCAACCTCGATACCAGCCTGTTGCAAAAGCTTGATTCCTTGACCATCCTTGATATTAAATTTGCGGAAAACTTCTCCCGATTCTGTGTAGTAAAGACCACCATCAGTGAGTACGCCATCGACATCAAGTGCTAAAAGTTTGACTTGCGATAAGCGCGATCGCAAGTCTTCAGAAAGATTAGTCATGAAAAACACACCGTAGGAGCAACTTCTAAACCGTTACGAATACTCAATACTTGTTTTAACACTGTTTCTAAATGTGCCAGTGGAATCATGTTTGGACCGTCGCTGGGCGCTGTATCTGGGTTCTCATGAATTTCCATGAACAAAGCATCAATACCGATCGCAGTCGCAGCTCTCGCTAAATAAGGAACAAATTGACGCTGTCCGCCGGATTTATTACCTTGTCCCCCAGGCATTTGAACGCTGTGTGTAGCATCAAAAACAATAGGGTATCCGAATTCGCGCATTTGTGGCAAAGAACGAAAATCGACCACTAAGGTGTTGTAGCCAAAGCTTGTCCCACGTTCGGTTAATAAAATACGCTGAGTTCCGGCGGATTCGAGCTTACGAACAACGTGCTTCATATCCCAAGGAGCCAGAAATTGTCCTTTTTTGACATTGACAGTTTTACCTGTCGCGGCGGCTGCGACTAATAAATCGGTTTGGCGACACAAAAATGCTGGTATTTGTAAGACATCAACAACTTCCGCTGCGATCGCCGCTTGATAACTCTCGTGAATGTCTGTTAGTACAGGGACTCCGACTTCAGTTTTGACGCGCTGTAGAATCTTTAGTCCAGCTTCTAAATTTTGTCCGCGAAACGAATCGACTGAGGTGCGATTGGCTTTGTCAAAGGAAGATTTAAAAATGAAGGAAATTCCTAAGCGATCGCACACTTTGGCAATTTCTGTTGCCATCTTTAAAGTAAACTCCTCAGATTCGATGACGCAAGGTCCGCCGATCAAAGCTAGAGGATAACCATCACCAATGGTAAGAGAGTTTGTGATTGAAGTTTGAATCATTACTTGAGTACGTTGTGTTCAGGTTGATGCATTAAGACGTTGTATAGTTCTTGATAAACTTTGTCTTCGGTAAAGTTGCGACGTGCAAAAGCATAGGCTTTTTGGGCAAGATTTTTTCTTAAATTTGGCTTTTCAATTAGCTCAGATATTTTTTTGACTGTACATTCTGGACAATCGCAGACAATAAAAGCTTTATTCTTACCCTGCTCTAATCCTTCGGCTCCAATTGAGGTTGTTACTAAAGGTTTACCGTAACATAATGCTTCGACATTCTTGATTTTGAGTCCAGTTCCACAATAAATCGGATTGATGATAATATCTGCTGCTTTGTATACCGATGGTAAGTCATCAACCCATCCGATTAAATTCACATTTTTTGGTGGGTTAAAACCTGCTAGGTTTTCACAAACTCTGCCAAAAATATTTAAGTTAATTCGGTCATGAAAACGGCAGTAAAGTTGATGCCAAACGTTATCGATGAATTTAGCGATCGCTTGCTGATTAGCAGGATGTGGTCCAGCAACATAACTAATGTTAATATATGGCTTATCTTCACCGCTATCAATTTTGATTTCTGAGGTGTAACCTACTTCAATGACTCGTTGATTGGGAAGCATTTGCTGAAAAACTTTGCAATCTTGGTTTTGGATTGCTAACACAACATCAAAAAGACTGAGATAGTGTTTTTCTTCTTCTACTGTTACCTTAAGTTCTCCGATTTCTCCGTGCTGCGAAAATCTTTCATATCTTTGATGCGCTACGTCATGGGTATCGATTAACATCAAAGGTTGATAGGGAAGAAACTGCCCAATTTCTTCAACTAAATAAGCAAGACGAAGATATTCAACGATAATACAATCTGGTTTTAAATTGAGACAAATTTTTTGAAAATAAGTTTGATTTTTTTGACTAAAGAAGTCATCAAGCGTTACTTCTCTCCTTGCACGAGCTTGATGTATTTGATTTAATTTTTGCGGTTTTACGGTGGTTTTCAGCTTTTTCAACCAAGTCTTTATTGCCATTGAAAGTGCAAGCAATTTAACCTTGAACTGCTGCTTACTGAGAAAACCTTGTCGATAAGTAAAGAGCTTAAGATCCGCATAATTATTTTGGATAATTTTGAGGTCATTTTCATTTAACCGACCCACTAAGAAAACAAAAACATCAAACTCTTTACTAACTAGATACCTGTACAAATCAGATATTCTATTAGCTGAACCCTGCTCTTTCAACCAAAACTTTCGATCAGTAGCAAGTAGGAGCTTTTTCATGTTTCAACCTAAGACAGCGTATTTTTTGAAGATTATCTGTCATCTACCAAAGATAAAGATTAAACCTTTGGTATGAATCGTCGCCTTCACTCTAAAATGTTCTGCTCATTTTGAGAAGATTGTGGAGCAGAAGGCATTATAGCATTCACATCAAAAGTCTCTTTGACTAAGCCTTAGTTAAAAAGAGCACAATAGAGTGCAATCCATCAATAGTTTATGCGAAGCTGTTCATCGACTAACTAGAGCAAATCTCAATAAACATTACTAAATTTATAGATTATGCAACTGAAGTCATAGGATGTGTTGCCATACTTTTGGAAATGAAGGATTGTGCTTGTAGCAAGTCAGCGGGTGTATTAATTTCAATGACGAGTTTTTCGGTTTGGCATACGTGAATAGAATAGCCATTTTCTAGAACTCTTAATTGTTCTAATCCTTCACACTGTTCAAGTGGTGTAGGCGTTAGCTGCGCATAAGCAGCGAGAAAATCTTGTCGAAAAGCGTAGAGTCCAAGATGATGAAATACAGGGGCTGAACCAGGATTACGATAGTAGGGTATTGGCGATCGCGAAAAATAGAGCGCGCGATTGTGGCGATCACATAAAACTTTCACGACATTGGGATCGAAATAATTTGTTTCTTCTTCTAGCGGACAAGCTAACGTCGTCATATCAGGCGACTCGCCTTGTAAATAAGGATTAACTAGTTGCATCAGCATATCTGCGGTAACAAACGGTTGATCTCCTTGGACATTCGCGATCGCCTTCATCTGAGGATAGCGCAACGCGACTTCTGCAACACGGTCTGTACCTGTTTGGTGCGCACTGCTAGTCATTTCTACCGCACCGCCAAATTGCGTTACACAATCAGCAACAAGTTGACTATCTGTAGCCACAACAACTTTACTAAAAGCTGGACAACTTTGAGCAGCTTCATAAACCCATTGCACCATTGGGCGATCGCCAATCATTACCAATGGTTTACCAGGAAAACGCTGCGAGTCGTAACGCGCAGGAATAACAGCCAAGATTTCCATGAAATTTACTCCAAAATTAGGAAGATTTTGCGGCTACGGGCAAGGCGATACCTCGCCCCTATTCTGACCTCTGCCATATTTCAAAGCCCGCAGCGCACGATATCATGCAGCCGAATCAGACCAACGCAGTGTTGTTGCCCGTTGACAACAGGTAGCATAGAAATCTGGGATGGTCGGTTTTCCATTAACTCTAAAGCATGGTAAGCCAACAATTCAGGAGAAACTACTGTTGGGTTTGTGGTCATCATCGTCGCTGCTGTCAGTGTTTCAAGGTCTTTTTGATTGACCCGTTGCAGCAAACGTCGTAGATCTCCATCGGTCACAATTCCAAGTAACCTACCTAAATCATCAATAACATTAACTGCACCCAAACCACCTTTACTGATTGTGGTTAAAACTTCAATCCAAGAAGCTTGAGGCGACACCGTGGGGTTGTCGATTCCAGTGTGCATTAAGTCTCGCACCCGCAGTGTTAAGCGCTTACCTAATCGCCCTGCAGGATGATTCAGCGCAAAGCCTTCTGGCGTTAATCCTTTGACTTGCATGAGAGTCATCGCCAGTGCGTCTCCAATCGACAAAGCAACAGTTGTACTTGTTGTTGGTGCGAGATTAAAAGGACACGCCTCTTTGTCCACCGCCGCATCCATGACAACATCAGCGTTACGAGCTAAGGTAGAACGCAAGTTACCAACTAAAGCAATGATTGGCACGTGTCGAGCTTTCAGATGCGGTAACATGACAACGAGTTCATCTGTTTCGCCGCTGTTACTTAAAACCATCGCAACATCGTCTGAAGTTACGATTCCTAAATCTCCATGCAGCGCATCCGCAGGATGCAGATAGACAGCGAGTGTTCCTGTACTTGTCAAAGTTGCAGCGATTTTACGCGCAACAATTCCTGACTTGCCAACACCAGCCAGCACCACTTTACCCCGACAACTTGCTAATATCTCAACCGCCTTTTCAACTTGCTCCAACTGAAGGCGATTTGCTGCTTTATTAATTGCTTCTGCTTCTAACTTGAGCAGTTCTACAACTTGTAAAACATAAGTTTTATGGTCTATACACTGCATACTGTTGCTCCCTGCTCGTCAGCTATTTATTATTTTATTGATAATTGTGGATATCTCTAAAAAGTTGGTGACTGGTAACGGGAAATAGGTAGCTACTTATTTGCTATTCATTTCCCATTACCCATTACCCGTTACTATCTATTGAAAGGTATTAATTACTTTCTTGACTCTTCTCCAGTATTTAATATGATTTGCTTCCTGGTATTGCTTATTACTGAATAAAGGCTTTTCAACTTCTCCTACTAAGTTAACAAAGTACCTAGGATAGTTAGTTAACGAGCGAGGAGAAACACCATGAAGCGAATGGATAGAGTTTAAAAATAAGACAAGTACATTGCGTCCATACTCGACTGTTTTCACTAATTCTACATAAGATGAACTCGCAATTTCATAATTTCTAAAACCTTGAACTTTCCCTTTTTTGAAGCGATATAAATCAAGATTGCCTCCTGTAGATTTATCCTGTGGGTCGCGGAGATAAAACAGACCCGCAAAAAGCTTATCGGGTAAATCAATGTGCGGTCCTCGTACTGAAGTTGGTCGAGTTGTCACAGGTGTGTTCACGCATATAAGAGTGTCAAGCAAGACATTTGACGTATCAAATGTATCAATTTTTCTCACTCCAGAGTTAAGTGATTCAAAAGAACCATAGTCTTGCTCAAAGTTAGGATATAAGTGCAGAATATGCTCTTTAAATATGTCAATAAATTGCTGAAGAAATACGTTTGACGAGTGAAGGCGGATAAACTCTTTCCATACAGGACTTATTTGTTCATCCCGCAACGTATCTTCTGCTAAATAATGAAACCTGACGTTACTCGATATTGTTGATTGTTGATTGTCTTTACTCTGAATTAGGGTATCAATTGACGGATAATCTGCTACTAGCTTTGCACACAAATCTTCATCTATGGCATCTCTAATAACAATATGAGGAAAGGGTTCTGCAATAACATCGCTAGCTTTTACTTTGGACAACAGGGTGTTCATTTTTCTAAGTTACATAAGTAATGGCAAAATCCAAAAAAATACAACTAGGAATGCCAAAAACTTTCTAGCAATATAGATATGAGACATGGCACAACGGCTCCTTAGTTTAGCTTGATTGAGAAATTCCTACTAGATAGCTTGACCGTAATTTAGAGCATCAGTAATGGATAGTCAGAAGATAAGCATAGTAAAAAGTGCCTCTTTATGTCATGTATCAGGTCACAGATAGTAAATATAAGTTTTTACCAATGACCTGCTACCATTGACCAGCTTTTCAGTTACGTTGATTTTCACGTGCCTGCTTAGGTAATTAAATATTTAGCTACCCACAAAAAATCAGCAGAACGAGAAGAACTACTTGGAATACAAAATGTTACGAAGATCAATCAAGCAGTTTTTTTCTACTTTAATTTCCGTTTTACGCTTGCTCAAGCTCTACTTTTGCTAGAAGTTTATTCTGACCTTCCTAGGACAAAAGTTAAGAACATTGTATTCTAACAATATTCTTAAGCTTGATTTGAAACAATAGCTCCTCAAGCCCACAAATCGAAATTGGGCGTCAGCGATCGCGTGTGTCAATATACACGAATAGCTGTCTTACCGTGAGATATCACGTGATTTGATACTAACCAACAGCAAGGGGAAGGCGAGAAGCAAAAAGGGCATCTTGTTCGGCACGCA
>NZ_MRCC01000032.1 GCF_001904655.1 Chroogloeocystis siderophila 5.2 s.c.1
AGAAGACAAACAAAGGTTGCTTATTACTCTACTACATCTGACAGCGACTTAGTATGAACGTTATTGCCCTCTATGCTGGTATTGACCAGGCGTGACGCCTACGATGCGTTTGAAGTATCGTGTTAAATGACTTTGATCGGCAAAACCTGTGTTGTCGGCTACTTGGGAAATCGCATTTCCTTGCGCTAAGAGTGTTTTGGCACGCGCAATGCGGATCTGTGTTAAATATTCGTGGGGTGGTAAACCAGTACACTTGCGAAACGTGCGAATCAAGTAAAACGGACTCAAATTAGCAATGCGGGCGATCGCATCTAAGGAAATATTTTCTGTGTACTGTGCTTCTAAGTATTCTCGCACTCGCTGTACAGCATGAGGTTCTTGACTTACGCTACTCCATATTGGGCGTTTTCCAGCGCTACTTCCTCACGCCAAAATTTGATTTTCTCTTGCTTGGCGGCTGCTTTCAAAACGTGACACCTTTACTCAAATTTAATCTTGAGTATATTTTCTAAATGGTTCGCCAATCACGGTTTCTTTTGATGGTTCCTTCGGTGGTGTAGCTGCTGGAAACTCTAATGGTTCGCCAAAGATTGTTTCAATTGCTGTATCGCGGGTTGTTTGTTCGCTAAATGGTGTGGGTTTCGGTTTCGGTTGTGATACAGGTTTTTTCGTTTCTTGTATTGGTGTAGAAACAACTCCTAAGCGAATTTGAATTTGTGGTCCTGATTGTGCTAAACGAATTGTTATGCCATCTCTCACCGGCATTTTTGTAATTCGTCTATCGTCGATAAAAGTGCCATTCGCACCTAAACTGACGATTTCCCAGTTACCGTTAATCTGACGTAACTCGATGTGTTTGCGCGAGACAACAGCGCTATACAATACAACGTCATTATCGGTTGCACGTCCTACGCGGATAACGGATTCGTCCGTGAATGTCCAATTTTGAATCGGTGTCGAGTGCAGCGGATGCAGCAGAATGAGTGTAATCACTTTGGTAGATTGAAATTGAGATTAACTAGGATATTTGAAATAAGAAAGTGACCAAATCTCCCTTTCCAAGGGCGATGCGATCGCCTGCGCGCAAACGATGGCGATCGCCTGGCTGTAGTGGTCTGCGATTGATGTAAGTGCCGTTAGAACTACCAACATCTTCGATAAAGTAAGCATCGCCTTCAACTCGAATATCCGCATGAATCCGCGAGACAATTTCTGAGTTGGGAAATCCAGAGACATCAATATCAGGAGGAATCCTGTCATTAGGCTTACCAATGTGAATAACAGTCAAATTTTGTGGCAACTCGATATTTGTATTCGTTTGGACATGTAACAGTTTGATTGTTTGCTGCTGTAATTGTGTATTAAAGCTACCACCAGGTGACGCGCCTGCGGTGGTGCTTGCTGGCGGGGGTGTTGATTCAGGCTGCGATATTGGTGTTTCAGCTAAATAGCTTTGACTAGATGTTTCCGCACTCGGTTGCGCGCTGATAACCAAACGCTGTGGTTCAACGAGTGGTTCAGGAGTCTCTAATTCTGGTATTTCTGCACTGATATCCGTGCCAATATTACCTGCAAAAATTTCTTCTGTTGCTCGACTTGCTTTTAAGTTAAAACCGCATTGACCGCAGAAACTCGCATCTGCTTGTACTGTTGCACCACAATTAGGGCAAGTCGCGGTTGCAGGTAAAGGAGTATAGCAAGCCTCGCACGTTTGCGCTCCGTCGGGGTTCGAGTGATTACAGTTAGGACAGACAATCATGAATATCTTTCCATCAAAATTGAGCGTCGAGATTGCTTAACCAAACATACTACGTCAAATTCTAATAGCTATCTTTATGACTCAGCAGCCGTAGAAACTTGTAACTCCTCGCCTGCGCTTTGATCGAGTAACCACCACAGTTCGCCTTGCGGTTGAATCAAGCGACTAGGATAGTTAAAATCATCAGCATCCGGTGCAAAAACTTGTGCTAAAGCAGCTTTTTTGTCTGCACCGGCAACAACAAACACGACACACCGCGCGTGATTGATCAACGGCACAGTAAATGTAATTCGCGGTTCTTCTTGCTTATTTCCTACCGCAATCAAGCCGCGTGCTTTTAATGCTTCGGTATGCGGAAACAATGACGCAGTATGCCCATCACTTCCCATTCCTAGCAAAATAATATCAAATTTAGGAAACTCGTCACCACTGGTTTGAAAGAAAGCTTGCAGATGTTCCTCGTACTTGCGCGCTGCAACTGCGGGATCGGCTTCATTGGTAGGAATAGGGTGAATGTTTTCGCCAGGAATGTTAACGCGATTTAACCAAGCTTGCCGTGCCATTAATTGATTGCTATCAGGATGATTCGGTGGTACATAACGTTCGTCGCCCCAGAATACATGAATTTTTTCCCAAGGTAAATGTTGCGCGGCGATCGCTTCATACAAAGGCTTGGGTGTACTTCCTCCAGACAACGCGATCGTACACACACCACGCTCTGCGATCGCATTTGTCATTTTCGCAATTGTTAATTGCAGCGCTCGTTCAATTAATGCTGGCTTATCAGATAAAACTTCAACTTTTTTCATTGCCTTATATTAATTTTCATTTCCAGCATTAACATACCGGAACTTTTAAATTTTGGTTTTGTATTATTTTTTATTTATTAAACAATATCTCTTTTTGTATTTCTTTGTCTAACACAAAAATATATACTCTTTGTTGCAAACAAATGATTCATCAAGCAGAGTATGCAAAAATTCACGATTTTTTGCCTCGGTAATATCACTTAAAAAGCTTGTTATTTGTTTTATATAATTCAGCGTGAATCCTACAAATTCAGTTCCAGAACATTTAATCGTATTTACACGCTATCCCGAACCAGGGAAAGCAAAAACAAGGTTAATACCTGTATTAGGAGCCGTAGAAGCCGCGCAGTTACAACGGCGAATGACTGAGCATACGCTTTTACAAGTAAGCAAACTAGGCGATCGCTCTTTGACAGTAGAAGTGCGCTTCGCTGATGGTAATTTAGAACTCATGCAACAATGGTTAGGCACTAATATCGACTATCAACCTCAAGGTAGAGGTGACTTGGGTGAGAGAATCAAACGCTCATTAGCGGCGGCTTTTGCGCGCGGGAGTCAACGCGTTGTTACGATTGGTACTGATTGCCCAGGAATAAGCGCAGAATTACTAGCAACGGCTTTTCATCAATTACACGAATGCGATCTAGTTCTTGGTCCAGCAATTGACGGTGGATATTACTTAATTGGTCTTAATCGGTTAATCGCAGAACTATTTAATAATATTTCCTGGGGAAGTAGTGAAGTTTTACAACAAACGCAAGCGATCGCCCAAAAGCTTAACTTATCAGTGGCGCTACTTCCTTCTTTAGCCGATGTTGATCGCCCTGAAGATTTAGTTGTGTGGGAGCAGCAGAGCAGGGGAGAAATGATTTAAAGTACTTTCAGCTAATAGCTTCTAACTACTGATTTAGGAAAATGCTTTTTTAAAGCCGGAAAGACAGGACAAGGCGATCGACTCTCGAAATTTGCTGGTTTACTCCAAGTAAAAGGGGCTTTTAGGGCTGCCGACATCCACAATAGACGCTTAGCGCGTGTCATGGCAACATATAGTAAACGATATTCTTCAGCGGTTTTGAGTTGCTTTGCTTGCTCACTCGCTTCGGTAACGTCGGGTAATGGAAAGTCTTGATGAAGTGCGGCGCGAATTTGCGCGCGTGCGACTTCTGCGAGTGTAAAGTCACCTAGAAATTTAACTTGCGGTGGTACCCAGAAACTACCAGGAATCAAATTTTCGTGCAAGAACGGAATGAAAACCGCATCCCAATCGAGTCCCTTGGCTTTGTGCATCGTAATGATCGTCACTTGACCAGGGCGAGTGTAGCGTGCTTCGACTTCTTCAGTTTCAACTGGCTCGAAGCGTTCCGAACTTACAATTTCATTCAAAACAAATATTGCCTCACTCAAACTATTACCAGTAACTTGGCGTGCGATTCGTTCAGCAAGTTTATCAGCGGTGGCAAGTTCGGCTTGGTCGTATTTGAGTTCAGAAGCAACAAAAGCAATCAACTGATAGTAGGTTAGTTCCATGCGCGCGCGCAGCATATTACAGCACAAATTACGCGCTTGTAGCGCCGCCTCAAATGCTAATGGATCTAATGGTCCAGGATAGAGAAATTGTTCGGGGACACTTGCTAGTGCATTCAGATCTTGTGTGGGGATTAGCTGCCGCTGAACGAGAACTTCTAGTGCGGCTTTGAGGTATTCAGAAGAATGCGGGCGATCGAGAAATTGCAGAATTGCCAGAATTTCTGCGGGAACGTGCGAGTGGCGATCGCTTTCTGATACTTCATACAGTGGTATTTTATGTTCGCAACAAATCGGTGTCAGTTTTTGCACTAACCACCGTCCTTGGCGGTTTTCGCGGACTAAAATCGCGACACTTCCATGAGGATTTTCGGCAAATAATTCTACCAAGCGTTTGCCGATTAGTTCTGCGGTGTGATGAATATCGCGTGGTGTATACAGTTCTAATCCGCGTCCAATTGGTGCTGGATTCGCATCCGGTTGCGGATCGCTCGCGCTGACAAGTCGAATTTGCTGTAAACGAAACGGAAGCGCAGCAGATTGGCGATCGCTTGTTTTGTTTTGATAAGCTCGATTCACCCAATTCAAAGTAAAATTAGCAGCTTCAATAATAATTTGGCTACTACGCCCTGCTTGATCCATTGTTGCTAGACGGTTTTGCGCGTCGCAGTCTTCACAAAATTGGCGAAAATAGATTGGGTCAGCAGGTGTAAATGTTGAGTTAATTGCTTGGTTAGGATCGCCGACACGAATCAAGTGTGGAGAATCTGGAGTATTTGGATCAGTTGCTAGAATTTCTAATAATTTGGTTTGTAATGGGGTAGAATCCTGTGCTTCGTCTTCAAATACGGCAAAGACTTGGTTTTGCTCGAATTTGCAAGCGCTGGGGTTTTCTAACACGCGTAGCGCCGCGAGAATCATATCATCGTAGTCGATCAAGTCGCGCGATCGCATCAAATTCTCATACTGTTCGTACAACCCTGCGGCAATTTCTAAAATTCCATAGTTATCACTCGTTTGCGTGGTTAATTCGCGTAGCTGTTGCGGTAGATATCCCGAACTTTTAGCTTCATGAATCGCGGTAGCTGCTAAATCGGGTAATACCTCAGTTCGCAGCACCGATTGACGCCGCAATCGCTCGGTTTCTTCGCCGTCAAAGTACAATCCTTCGAGTAACTGAGAATAGCGTCGCGGATGAATTGCAATCCATTGTTCCACACACGTCCGAATTAACCGATGACCTTGATTAGGTGTAATTAAAGTCGCATTCTCTAACTGTAATCCAGACAGTTCAGGATGACGCGTCGCAATATTTAAAGCAAGCCCGTGCAGCGTGTGGACGACAAACCCTGTGGGAGGTAATGATAATTCTTCCCGCAGATATTTACGCACTTTGGCTTTAATATTAGCCGCTGCTGAACGCGTAAACGTGACAATCACAATCTGACGTCGGGCGTGCAGTTGGTAACGCGCGATCGCAAGCGCCGCCGCCGCCGCCATTCCTGTAGATTTTCCCGCACCAGGAACCGCACTGACTGCTAAAGCACCACCCTGCCAATCAGCCATTTGCTGCTGTCCAGATCGCAAGCTGTTTCTAATGCGTTCCCAAGCAGTGGCGCGGAGGTTGAATGCAGGAGATTGTAATGATAGTTCGGATTCAGTAGAAGTAAAATTAGCGTCTGGCATTGTTTGGGGATCTGGTAGGGGCTAGGGCTGATAACCTTTAACCAGCGATCGCGCCCTCTCTTTTTATTACACTGATAGTTTCTAAATGACAAACTCTAAATCTTCCTCCTACTTCACATTGATAGCTGTCATCTTATTGGGTGGGCTGCTGCGGTTTTGGCATTTGGACTTGAAGCCGATCTGGTTAGATGAAATCATTACAGCGTTATTTAGTCTAGGGCGAAACTATACGGATGTCCCGTTAGACGTTGTGTTTCCTGTCGAGCGTTTGTCGCAAATTTTCAGTTTTAAGGCAGCGCTATCTTGTCCTCAGATTGCGGCAAATCTTGCTACCTACTCGGTGCATCCACCGCTATTTTTTTGTTTAAACCACCGTTGGTTACAAGCGCCATTTGTCGGGCTGATGCATCAAAGTTGGGTTTGGAGTTTGCGATCACTTCCGGCTGTGTTTGGCGTTGCAGGAATCGCAGCAATTTACTGGCTCAATGCGATCGCTTTTTCGCGCACTGCGGGAATCATCGCCGCAGCTTTAATGGCTGTCTCGCCTTATGCTGTTTACTTATCGCAAGAAGCGCGTCACTACACATTACCGATACTGTTGATTACGTTATCACTCGTCGGACTTCTCCAAACTCACAAAGATTTACGACAACAAAAGCTACGTTATTTTGTTTTGCTTGGATGGGCTGCGGTAAACTGTCTTGGTTTTTACACTCACTACTTTTTTATTCTGGCGTTTGTCGCTGAGGTAGCTACTTTACTCGCATTCATGTATTCACAACGCCGCAACTTGCCACGTTACAGCGTCTTAGCAATTACTGCGTCCATCTTATTTGTTATCGCTAGCTTTATTCCGTGGCTAGTCGTGATGACGAGTCATTTTAACCGTTCAGAAACAACATGGTTGCCACAGCGAAATTATTTTGCTCCTATTTATCAAATGCTGGCAAGTTGGGTGCTGATGCTGATTGCGTTACCCGTGGAAAATCAACCTTGGTGGATTGTAGTTCCGGTAGGTTTAGTAATGCTAGTATTTAGCATTTGGCTCGCGCGGCTTATCTTCAGAGGATTAAAGCAACTGTTGCATTCTCCTACAATGCATTTAGCAACACGAATGCTGTTGAGTTTTACAGTTATTGTCTTACTAGAATTTTTAGTAATTGTTTATTTTTTGGGCAAAGATATTACAATTGCTCCGCGTTATAACTTTGTTTATTACCCTAGTTTTTGTGCTTTAGTGGGAGCAAGCTTTGGCGTTCACAATTTTTGGTTCAAATTACGAGCGAACTACGTTGTTATCATTTTTGGGCTAATTAGTTCTATTTTTGTAGTGACTAATTTAGCTTTTCAAAAGCCATTTAATCCCGAGGGTGTTGCTCAAAATATGAATTTGGAACCTGCTACGCCGTTAATGATGGTGGTAGGGTATGCAACGTATCAAGATGTGGCTTTAGGACTAAGTTTCGCTTTGGCGTTAGAGAAAATCAGAAGCGATCGCATTCCGACAAATTTGGCTTTTTTCGCGCGATCACCAGGTTACGAGTCTGTTTGGCAAAAGCTTTCGACAGCACCACTGCCCGACGCTACCACAGTCAACTTGTGGGTAGTTGCTTCAGGATTAAGACGCCGCGACTATCCACCACAGCTTACAGTTTCTCATAGGCCGTGTCAGATTGACACGACACAACATTATCGCCTTGGTATTCCTTATCAACTTTATCGCTGTAGTTCATAATTTCTACTGCTCAAGTGCTCAAGATTTAAGAAGCATCTTGCTGCTGCGCTTCGAGATCGCGTTCCATCTGCGCCATTATGGCGTTTCGTACCCATTCCGATTTATCAGGAAGCGATCGCACATATTTATCAACTTCTACAGGTAGACGAATCGCCAATGGAGACGCAGCTAGCTCCATACGATGCTTTACAAACTTTTGCGGATTTCCCCCTTCTTTTGCCATATTTTTTAATGTTTACGATAGATCTTATTATGATAAAATATTATTTATGAGTTGAGAGCCAGAGGAACAAAGTTACCAGCTTTCCCTTCCTCTGGCAAAACCTCAAAACATAGTGTATACACTAATCTACAGCACACAAGGTCTACACAGTCTACAGAAACTAAATGTACACGCGAGGTTTACAGAAACTAATGTATACAGGAGGTATATAATGCATTTTACCCAAACATCTGGTTTTGCGATCGCTTCAGCAGAAATTAATCAATATTTTTCCGGGCAGATTCAAAAAAATTCGGTTGAACTTAAGCCACTCATCGCAAAAAAGATCAAAGTTGAGCGTGTCGGGTTTACACGTAACGCCTCAAATACTCCGTATGTCGTTTACCGAGTCGGAGAACGTCGTTGCTGTACGTTCATCAAACGCAAAGTGATGACATCGTTAATCCAAAAGCTGTTGCAACTCACGTATGGTATCACTGAGTCGATTCGCAGTCTTCGAGTGAACTCAGCAGGGGGACTGCAAGTCAAAACCATGTCTGATACAGTTTGTATCAAGCGTCGCTATGTAGTGAAGTTTTTAGAGAACTATAATACTGCGGCGCTAGAGTCTATCGCTCCTATTACACATTGTGACTGTAACGACCAAGACAGAATGTGCGTTCATGCGATCGCGCGTTTATTTGTGACGTTAGGCGATCATCTTGCTGCTTTTACCTTTTCAGCAGAAGCACCGATCCAGCTTTTACGTTGCGTGGATCAGGCGTATGCGACTAAACCGACTGCAAAAACATAAAAGTAGTTACATACCAAGTGCAAGAATCGTTCGCGACAACTCAAATTGTTACGCTAGCTCGATTTTCCCTAAATAACGGCATAGACTACAAATAGAGACTTATTCTGTAGTCAAAACTACAGTTTGCCAAAAAATATTATGGTAGAAGCAGTACTACCCTTAGAAGCGCCTTCGCCTGCACACATTTGTCCCTTCGATCAAGCATGTAGTTACTTAGAGCAAGCAGCCAAAGAATTACAACTCGACCCAGGCTTATTAGCTGTTCTCAGTCATCCCCGCAAAGTCGTCACTGTTTCAGTTCCTGTGAAATTAGATAGCGGTGAAGTGCAAGTCCTGACAGGACATCGAGTGCAGCACAGTGATGTTTTAGGACCTTACAAAGGCGGAATTCGCTATCATCCAGCAGTTACACTGCGCGAAGTATCAGCCTTAGCGATGCTGATGACATGGAAATGTGCGTTGCTAGGAATTCCTTATGGCGGTGCTAAGGGAGGAATCGCGTTAGATCCAACGCGCTATAGTATCGGAGAGTTAGAGCGAATTACACGTCGTTATACTAGCGAGTTAATTAAAGATATTGGTCCAGAAGTAGACATTCCTGCACCTGATATGGGAACTTCCGCCCGTGAAATGGCGTGGATCATGGATACCTACTCGGTAAATGTCGGTCATGCGGTTCCTGGGGTTGTTACGGGCAAACCAATTTCAATTGGTGGTTCGAGAGGACGCGAACAGGCGACAGGACGTGGAGTGATGATCGTCGTGCGTGAAGCTTTAGCAGCACGCGGTAAGTCGCTGGTAGGAGCAACAATTGCGATTCAGGGATTTGGTAATGTTGGTAGTGCTGCAGCGTTGTTACTTCATGAAGCTGGAGCGAAAATTATTGCGGTTTCAACAGGTTCCGGTGGGATCTTTTCGGAAAAAGGTTTAGATATTCCGGCGTTAAAAAACTATGCCACAGCTAACCGCAAGCGGATTTCTGGATTTGAACAAGGTGAACCGATTACCAACGCAGAATTATTCACCTTAGCCTGTGATGTATTGATTCCGGCGGCGCTAGAAAATCAAATTACCGAAGAAAATGTGCGCGAAATTCAAGCATCAATTGTGGCAGAAGCGGCAAACGCACCTGTTACGCTGGTAGCCCACAAGGAATTAGAAGCGCGAGGCGTCACTGTGCTACCAGATATTTTGACGAATGCTGGAGGAGTTGTTGTCAGTTACCTCGAGTGGGTACAAGGACTGTCTTACTTATTCTGGGATGAGCAGCGTGTCAATCGAGAAATGGAAGCATTAATGGTTAATGCTTATCAGCAAGTGATGAAACAGTCGCAGAAGCGACAGGTGCCATTACGGTTAGCTGCGTATACTTTAGGGGTGGGTCGCATTGCTCAAGCACTAAGCGATCGCGGTTTGTATCCTTAGCATGTTTTGCTACCTTTGTGCTGGAGAGTACGTTATTACAAGATATTTATGAAGTGGGACATGGCTGGTAGAGGCAATGTTAGACATTACGTTGGATTTGCCGTTGCCTGAGTTGGAAGAGTTAAGTGAGGCTTTGCTTAATTTTACTAGTGTGGCTGATTTGCAGGCTTGGTTGACACAACAGGGTTAGTGATCGCCTAGTTTGTGCAAACTGCGATCATTCCTCTACCTCATCACTTTATTAGCAAAGGAAGGGCGGCAGGATTTACAGGAGAATATTCTAGGTTTGGGCTAGGAATTGTTTGGTACCTAAGAAGTATTGTCGCAAGCTCCGTTGAAGTTTTTTTCTCTTACTTTTCGCTCCTTTTCCATAAACAAGAAAAAGAAGCTTGGTATTTATTAACTAATTTACCTGATTTAAACACTGCTCTCGAAATATATGCTCAATGTTTTGGCATTGAAGCAATGCTTAAAGATTGTAGCTCGACCTGAAAGGGGTGCCTATTCATTGGGAACAAGTTCTCCACGGGCATTCCGGTGTCCTATGCAACAGGGTCGTCAGACGCCGCCCATACCATAAGTAAGCGATGAAAATGGTGGTAATGCAAGACATAAACGTCCAAAACTCCTTAACCTCATAGGAACTAGGGCTAGGAAAAGGTTAGATATGGTGAAGCGATGAATCAGCGTCAGCTCCGTCATTTGAAAAACTGTTAGTCGAGTCCGAAACTAGACAGGTGATTTGCACTGCTGTAGACAAAGGTAAAACTGATGACTTCAAGTTGCTCAAGCAAAGTCGTTTGCCGTTTGTCTGTTCACAGCTATGTTTAGCTGAGCGGGGCTATCAGGGGTTTGCCAAGCGCCATGCGGGAGCTTGTACGCCAACCAAGAAATGTCGCAAGCAACCATTGCCAAAAGCGGAAAAGCAACACAATCAGGCATTAGCACGACTACGAGTCCGAGTTGAGCTAGGGATTCGTCGTTTCAAGAGCTTTCGCCTCTTTTCAGGATGTTATCGCCATCGCAGAAGGCGGTTTGGTTTGCGCTTGAACCTGATTGCTGGCTTACTCAACTATGAATTGGCACATGCCTCTTGATTCATGCAGGAGGTCTAATATATTCTCCAGCGATGGAACGAAGGCTGTTACGATATCAAAGGACTGTTTGAAGCAATACAAAAGCGTGGTTACTCCTGTTAGTTACAATACCGTAGCCCCTTACACCCGCCGCCTGCGCTCTTCTCAAGGCTTGCCACTGCGGCAACGACTTGTCAGACAACCACTGCCCAAAGTTACTCAACCGGAGAAACGACCACTCACAGTTCGTCGTGCTGCAATGCTTGTGCTACAGCGGCAAGAGTTACACAAGTCAGATGACGAACAGTTGATGGCTCGGTTACAAGTACAGCATCCCGCTCTGTTTACCGCAATTGAGCTAGCCCAAAGCTTTGCCCAAATGGTGCGCCAACATCTTCCCGATCAACTTGACTCTTGGTTCGAGCAAGCCATTCTAGCAGTCTTTCACCTTTTGTCCGTTTTGCCCAACGCTTACGTGAAGATTATGATGCGGTCAAAGCGGGTGTGACACTACCAGTCAGCAACGGTCCGGTTGAGGAACACATAAACCGATTGAAGATGCTCAAGCGCCAAATGTATGGTCGAGCTGGCATTGACTTGCTCAGTTCAAGATTCTTGCTGGCGTGAGTTGTGGAATGCTCTATTTCATCGACTTGGATCGTGTCCTTCCTCTCAAGGAGTACCAAAAGCTGCCAAGAGCCAAAATTATCCACAAATCAGGTATCTCCAAATGTAGCGGACTGATTTTCTACTGCTTATCTTCGACTATGTAGCCGATGTCGGAAGCCGCAGTCGGATAAGCGAAAATCATCTTTTTGAGATCTTCCGGCCGCAATTTAAATCTAATCGCCATTGCGAAGAGATTAACTAGCTCCTCAACATGATGTCCTAAAATATGAGCGCCGAGTATCCGATCGCTGCCTTCCTCAACCAGCACGTTGAGCAAATTCAGGAGACGATTTCCCAGTTGCAAGCTTTCAATGGCGAACTGATTAAGGTGCTTCACTGTTGTGAAGATGACCTTAGCCGCTACGGTTCAACCACTCCTTGTATTGTATTTGGAGATAACCAGCATGAAACCAAAGACGGCTCTGTAGGCTAGCATTTCAGGCACGATACTGATCGCGGTGTGCTGTGCTACGCCTGTTTTGGTAATTACCCTAGGAGCTTTAGGGCTAGGGGCGTTGGCTGGCTACCTTGATTATGTGCTACTTCCAGCCTGAGCAGTAATGGTAGTGGTTACTATAATTTCTTACCAACGCTACCGTCGCCACAGTCGTTGAATGGCTTTGCTCCCGCTTTTTGATTACTGTTGAATTTTTAAAGGGTTAGTTCTTGCTATGAGTCAATGTTGCAATCCAGGTCAGGCCGCTGACAATGTTCCGGTAAGGTCTCATCAGCGCATTTGTCCCAATGACGGCACTAAAGGAAAACCTGTTGAGCTTATCACGTTGAAAAGCCTGTTGATAGGGGCAGCACTGGAGAAGTTAGACCCTCAGAGCACCTATACGTTTTGTCCCAGTTCTAATTGTTCAGTGGTTTACTTCTCTAATACTGGTCAAACATTTACGACTGTAGAGCTAAAAGTTCCTGTGTTTCAAAAAGATTCCAACGAACAGATTCCGAGTTGCTACTGCTTTGACTGGAGCCGTCAACGTATTCGAGAAGAAATTGAACAAACTGGTACAAGTACTGCGGTTGCTTCTATCACGGCTCATATTAAAGCTAAACGCTGTGGTTGTGAGGTTAACAATCCCCAAGGAGTTTGCTGTTTAGCAAATGTTCAACAGACTGTACAGCAGATCCAGCGATCGCTAAGCTCATCATCGGGAACAAGCGCATCATGAACCGAAAAAAGACATTTTCTCAATGAGAATTGGCAAGTGTTATTTTGGCAGCAATTCTGGCATCTGTTTGCTGTCTTGGTTCTTTGTTACTCGTAGCCCTTGGAGCCAGTGGTGCTTAGATCAGTAATTTGACTGCCTTTGAGAAATATCGTCCCTTTTTTATCGCACTCACTCTTGGATTGTTAAGCTTTGGCTTTTATCGTGTCTACTGGAACCCTAAAGCCAAAGCGTGTCAACCAGAAAGTGCTTGTATTAATCCACACGCTAACCAAATTGCCAAAAAGACTCTAATTATTGCCACAGTATTTGTTTTAGGTTTGCTAGCCTTTCCTTACGCAGTTCCCTATGTCTTTAAGGTCGTGAAGACATTTGCAGGTTGTCTTACAAATTGAAAACATGACTTGTGAAGCTTGCCGTGTAACGGTCAAAAGTAGTTTGGTTCGATTAGATGGGGTTGAAGAAGCGCTCGTGACATTCAACCCGCCAGAAGCCATAATTGTTTATGACCCTGCTAAAGTGACCATTCAGGAGCTGATGCAAGTCACAACTAATGTAGGGTATCCATCGTCAGTTAAGTCTAGGTTGTAGCGTCCCCACAAAATCGTGTTGCTCCCCACTGACCCTGCTTGCAGTAGAATCATCATAGCCAACGTCAAACAAATTCTTGAAATTGACTGCTGCTCGGAATCTGTGTCGCTTGTAGAAGATAACAGCATCGGTGAGGAAGTAACTGGGTAGCTGAAAAGTGTTTGCCAAATCCCCTTTTCTCCCACGAAGAAGAATCCTGCACTAATTCCCAAGCTGAGTACGCACAGCTACGCAAAATTGCGCAGACAGATGCAATGAAAGAGCTAGCCCTAGCATCGTTTCCCCAAGCATCAACGTTGTTAGATATTGCCTCGCACGTACTAGCAGGGCAAATCTCAGGAAGCGCAAATGATACAGCAACGATTTATTGCAGCTTGGAAGTATGCAGACGTCAAGCTCACTGCCTCACAATTCTAAACACGAAGGAAAATTAACCGATGACGACACAACAAAAAAGAAGTTTTGATTGAGCGGTTGCTGAAGTCAGTTGCAGGGACTTTTGATATTTTCACAATTTATATTGGCGATCGCCTAGGTTTCTACCAAGCGCTTGCTGATGGCTGGTTAACTTCGACGGAACTAGCAACTCAAACGAACGCGGTTGAGCGCTATGTGCGTGAATGGTTCGAACAGCAAACAGTGACGGGTATCAATGTATTCATGATTTGGGTAATCCCGTAGGCGCACTCCAAACTATGCGGCGTCTAGTAGGGGAAAATGGTACCGTATTGATTGCCGATGAGCGCGTTGGCGATCGCTTTACGGCTGCTGGTAATGATGTCGAGTGGATGATGTACGGCTGGAGTGTTCTACACTGCTTGCCAGTAGGTATGGCAGATGGCGGTGAATCTCACTGTGGCGGTACGGTCATGCGGACTGATATTTTGCGACATTATGCCCAAGCCGCCGGTTTCCGTGACGTCGAGGTTTTGCCTATTGATTACTTCTTCTTCCGGTTCTATCGTTTGTATCCTTGATGACTTATGTCAAGAAAAACTGTCACACTCATTAACATTTTCAACTTTTTGTATCAGTTTTTTCAATATTGAGCTTTAGTATGACAACTGTCTGCTCTAATTTTTTGCCTTGATATTTAACTTTTGCTGCGTGCAGTCTCCTCGTTTTTGAAAAAACTGCTTCCGATGAGGTTGATGTTATGGTTACATTACATATATGCAATGTAACCTATTCTTTTTCTGCATCTATGCAGTGGATTTGCGCTGAGTGTTGCAACACTTGATTGACCAAAATTTACAATCAAGAAAGGCTTTGACAGCCTAGAATTAAATAGTAGGTTTTACAAATATCCGACACATATTCTTCACGTGACTGTCATATACAGCTGGTAGTTTAATAATGTTCGGTAGTAAATTACTGCATTATACGTTATCTAAATTATTAACCAAATCTAAAGATTTGAGTTGTAGTTGTTCATGAACTGAGCAAGCAATAGCGTTTGAGTAATAATTCAAATTTTAATTTTTAAAAATTCAATTGTTGTTTGAATTAGCTTTATTGTATTCTCAGGAGGATAGTATGTTTTTTACTCAAAGTTTTAAATATCGCTTTCCTTTAATAATAGAATCTATGACAATATCTTCCTTACGTCGCAACTTAAAAGATTGGATTCGCCGAGAGATTGTGGATGACGATCCCTACGATGTGGAAAGCTTGTTTCCTGATGTGAATCAGTTTAAGATTTTGACAGCACAAGACGACGAAGATTAACTTTGCACAAGTGTAGCGAAGCAACAAGTAGTGTTCATATTCCTTCATTAAAATCTGTCCTATCTATCGTCTGTATCTTACATTGGTACGCTGGCAAACTATCGAGTTAGGACATCTGTGATTTGCCTAAAGGAAGTTTAACCTTGATCCCTGACCTCTTATAATTCATCAAGTACACAATCTTTGAGCCGTGAATTTGTGAATGATAAATTTATAAGCTCAAAATAAGTAGTTTTTTAGTTATGCCTCATTTTTTCTTTGCGTTCTTTTTAGTCAGTTTAGTGACTATGTTTGCTTTTACGGCGATCGCCTACTTATTTCCTCAAGATTAAGCGAATCGCATTGTAAAAAAAATCCCCTTCTCTTGAAATAGGGAGAAGGGGTTAAGGTTCTGTCGCCTACTACTTTAATTTTGAGACTGCAACTGAGTAGGAAAAGCCCCTGTATTCAACGCGAGGTTGACATTTCTACCACCACGACGGACTTCAAGTTGTAGTTGTTCGCCGACTCTTGTATTTTCTACTGCTCTTTGCACAACTTCAGCAGTTGTTGCGTCTTGACCGTTAATGCGACGAATTACATCTCCTGCACGCAGTCCGGCGCGGGCTGCGGGAGAATTAGGAAGAACTCGCACAATCAAAACACCGCGATCTTCGGTAATCGTTATGCCATTGTTGGGGTCACTGTTGATCTCTTGGCGCAACTCAGGCGTTATTGCTACCATCTGAACGCCAACATAAGGATGTTCGACTCGACCTTGCGCAATCAATTGGCTAGAAATACGTTGGGCGGTGTTAATGGGAATTGCAAAGCCTAAGCCTTGCGCGCCGCGCAAAATTGCGGTATTCATCCCGATAACTTCACCGCGCGCATTCAGCAACGGTCCGCCAGAGTTACCTGGATTGATTGCGGCGTCAGTTTGAATAAATTGTACGCGCTTATCAGCCACACCAACTTGATTGCTAGTACGACCTGTAGCACTAATAATACCCGTTGTTACTGTGTTGTCTAATCCTAGCGGGTTGCCGATCGCGATCGCAAATTCGCCTGGGCGCAACTGATCCGAGTTACCCATTGTGAGTGTTGGAAGTCGCTCTGCATCAATTTTAATCACAGCAACATCCGTAACAGGATCTGTTCCTAGCACTCTACCCGTAAAGCGGCGTCCGTCATTAAGAACGACACTGACATTACGCGCACCATCGACAACGTGAGCATTCGTTAAGATGCGTCCGTCGGAACTAATGATGAACCCTGACCCTGTTCCTTGTTGTACTCTTTGTTGCGTTCGGGGAATTTGCGAACCAAAGAATCGACGGAAAAACGGATCGTCAAAGACATCAGGAACGCGAGTGGTGACGGTGCGTGACGCTTCAATTCGCACAACCGCAGGTCCCACTCTTTCGACAACATCCGCGACAAAATTGGGGTCAGTTGTGGGGATAGGTGCGGCGATCGCAGGACTAATCGGCGACGTTGCGACACTCGACGATGGCTGAAGTCGGGTTGCGAGATTACTTCCTGAAACTGCGACACCCGCGCCCAATAACATCATTGAAACGTAACTCGCAGTTTTCCGCCAGGGAGCGGCTAGCGATGTCTTTCTTGTCGTGCTTAAGGAGTTGTTAACTTGGCTTGATTGATTTCTTTCTTGTGGTTCGTTTTGCATATGTTTCACTTACAGCAAAGTCTCAATGATGACTAGATACAAAAATACAAATACTGTTTTAGCAAGGTTCTTTATAGATTGTTGACTGGCTTGTCACCTTGATAGTTTCCTATTTAACTTATTTTTAGTTTAAACAACTACTATGTCTTTTTTGTGACAGCTTTATTGCACTTTAATGAAAACGATTCTGCGCAGCAATTTTAGCATTTATGTTCGGGCATTTTACTCATTTAAGCCATACGAATTGATTTCTAAAAGCATGCACAGATATGGCAAATACAGATTGGTTTCGCATATATTATTGTTCATAAAGCTATTGCTATCCTTTTTTACGGGTAGCACTACTTGCCTTTCTATAATTTTTGTTATAGATGAATCGCCGAGTTTGTAGGTCTAAAAATCTGGAATCGGAGTATTAGCTTTAGCATATTCGACACAAATATATTGTACCCAAATTTCTGAAATCATTGCAGGTTTTGCTGTCGTCAAGCTAGTGAGACAGCTACTCTAGCTAACACCTAAACAGCATCAAAAAGAACGGTTATGACCTGATTACCAAGCGCAATAACATCCTACAGTTGATTTAAGGATGCGATGCTACACCTCAATGTCACAGAGGGATGTAGAGATGATAAAACATTATTCTTTGAGAAAACGAGGTCGGGCGGAGTGTGTTGATTTGAGTTGTTGTTCTAAAGCTTCCCAGTTTTCTTGTTCGACGATCGCAATCAAGTCGTCTAAGTGTTGGCGATACGAGTTTAGCGATCGCAATAATTCTTGACGATTGTAGCGTGCCATCATCACGCCTAATTCTGAATTCCCACCGCCGACACGACTGGTGTCGCGAAATCCAGAACTTGCTAAATTCTGCGCCAAAGCTAAAACGTCAGGGTTACTCTCACCCATACACGCGGCGATTAAATTGCTACTCACCATCACGGGTAAATGCGAAATCCAACTTACCGCACGGTCATGGTCTTCAGGGCGACAGTGGTAAATTTTAGCTTGGAGAGATCGCGCTACTTCCTCAACGATTTGCACTGCGCTTGCTGGAGTTGACGCAATCGGAGTTAATACATACGGGTTATTGACAAATAACTCTTTTTGTGCAGCTTCTATGCCACTTTCTGTTTTTCCCGCCATAGGGTGTCCGCCCACAAAATTTTGCCATAATGGGGCGATCGCCTCGACGACAGGAACTTTAACCGAACCAACATCAGTGAGAATCGTCGCCGGCGAGAGATAAGGAATCAGTTGCTGTACAGTTGGTAAAATTGCCGCGATGTGCGTACAGATAATAATGACATCAGCACTTTTAAGCGTCGCCAAGTCAAGACTCGCGGTATCAACCGCACCGCAGGCGATCGCTTGTTCGCACGTTTGTTCGCGACGACTGACACCCAAAACATGATATCCCTGCGCTCTTAAATCTAAACCTAAAGAGCCACCGATTAAACCAAGTCCGACAATGCCAATATTCATAGTGGATGCTTTGTTAACTTAGTAGGCATTAAATCATTTTTGTAAATGGCGAGGATATAAAAATGAATGCATGGCGCGATCGCTTAAATCGAATGACGGGGCGTACCCGCTTTGTCGTGTGTCGCATCTTTGTTCATCTTGCAGGTTCGGATGTTGCACCGTTGCTGGGAATACTAAATCGTACCGCACGCGAAGCAATTGATTCTGAAGGCGACTTAGAAGTTTTGGGCGAAGGCTTAGTAGAAATTTGCCAAAGCTTACTGCAATACGACGAATACTGGCTTTCTGCGGCTAATGAGGGCGATGTTTTTTGGGACGAAGGAGAAGCAGGCGACTACTTCAACGAGTTGTTTACTGATTCAGCGCAGCGCTACTTGAGTGAAGTAGACTTAGACGATGCTGATAGTAATGAACCGCTGTCGCTACCAGTCACGCGCAATGTCGTTGTCATGCTGACGGTGGCTTTTGAAGGCGAAGTTCCCGAATTAGAAACGAATTTAGCAGATATAAGCGCTTTGAAAGCTGGGTTGAAGGCTTTAATTAATTTGCACTATCAAGGAAGACTGCGCGGAATTCAAGTGCATTTTTCGCCAGCGCAATTTGGCGATGAGTTGACGAATGACCAACTACTGCAATATTTTCCCGAGTTAGTTCCTTTGTAATAAACTGTCAGGGACATAAGCCACCTGTCAGAACAGTTGAGATCTTGTTAATCTCGAAATAAGCTAATTTTTGAAAATATGATGACAATCTTGCGGCGGTTTACACTGATTTTTTTAACGATAACTTTGTGTTGGACAACGATCGCCTGTGGTAGACCAGAATCGACGGTTTCCCAGGTACGCAATGTTGCATCCCCAGTGGCGACAAATACGCGGCTGAGTGATGGACAGTACCCTGTCCAGCAAGTGACTTACGATGATGCAACCGGAGAGTATAGTTTATTCTTGCTTAATACTCCTCCTGGTACACCACCAACGTTTACGACAGCTAATTTGCAGATGGCGCGGTTAACGGATGAAGAAGTCAAAGCTGGTCAAAAAAGCTATCTCAAAGTAGAAAACGGTCAGCCAGTTCTGTACCTCACTGAGGATTTTAAAATCGAGTACGTTCACAATGTCGCGGAAACACAGACAAATCCTCAAACCGGACAACAAGAAACCGTAATTGTCCGTCGCGAGACAGGATTTTGGTCGCCGTTTGCGGGTGCTTTAGCAGGTCAAGCAATTGGCAGTTTGTTGTTTAGACCGCAGTACTACGTACCACCACTTTACCAGCCAGGGGCATCTGTAATCACAGGTTTTGGTGGTTATGGTAGTTCGTATAGTCAAGCCGTTGATCGCTATCAATCACGTTATAACGCGCCACCGCTTGCTGAAAGAAATCGACGCTCTAATTTGCGCACAACGGGACGCATTAGAACACCGAATTACAGACAACCGACAACAACGACACGCCGTAGCACACCCCGCGTGACGACAAACAATCGTCCTACAGGTTCAGGATTCGGTGCAAGTAATTTGCGATCGGGTAACTCTAATAACCGCCGTCCTTCATCAGGAAGTTTTGGTAGCAGCAACCGTTCGTTTGGATCGAGTCGCACTCGGAGTAGCAGTGGTTTCCGCAGTAGTGGCGGACGTCGCCGTTAGATGTATAGCAAGGGTCAGGTGAGTAGCAAAAAGAAAATAAAGCTCTTATTCTACCTTGGCGAATGTATTCGCACCTAGATAAACAAAGTCCACCTTTCGTGTGGACTTTTTGTCTATGTAGCCCCGAAGAAAGTCGCAGCGCTACGCTGTTGCATGATAGGCAGAAAGAGTGGTTTCTGATTTAGGTGTTTCTAAGGTCGCGATTAATTTAACATTGTATTCCGCCTCGAACACGTCTTTTTTGTAATCTAAACTCCACAATTCTAAGGCACAGTCGTCGCCTGGTTGCGATGGAGTTAGCCACAAGTGAAATTCTTGGGCTTCTGGACGATATTCGCTTCGTACTTGCGCGATCGCACCAATTTGACGCCGATCGAGCGCGACGGCTATGCGCAACAATGCACTGAGTTGGCTTACCATTTGGCGGTGTTGTTTTGTCGGTAAGTTGCGATAGTTATCGTGTTTTTTCTTGGGGGCGCTGCGGCGGTGGTAGCGGGCGATATTGGCAATCAGTTCGAGTTCGGTTTCGGTATAGCCAAGAAGTTCGCCGTTACGGATCAGGTAATACGAGTGTTTGTGGTGTGATGAATGACTGACAAAGTGACCGCAGTTGTGTAAAATTGCTGCTGCCCAGAGAAGTTCGCGTTCGGCGGTTTCCCAGTGGTGGAGGGTTCCTTGCGTTTGATCGAATAGGCTCAGCGCAAATGCAGCAATGCGATCGCTATACTCTAACTTGACTTGATATTTTTGGGCAGTTCTAATTACACTGCGTTGGCGTACTGAACCTTGATAGCGTAGGCGATCTTCAATTAAGCCATGAGTAAGCATCCAGTCTACAATTACACCCTCACGCAGCGCGCGTTCGCAGATTGTAATCGAATCTGCACCTAGCAATGTCATCGCTTCTTGTAAAATAATTAGCCCAGCGACGATAATTTCTGATCGCCGATCTGACATTCCAGGAATCGCGGCGCGTTCAGCATAACTTAACTTGCGCAAGCGGTTGAGGATTTCCCGCAAGTCTTTTAGACTCACTTGATAGCCTGTTAAGAGCGAGGGAACCATCCCTAATTTTTCTCGTGCATGGATGACGGCTAGCGTTTCAATCGTTCCCGAAGTTCCTACAAGGCGGAGTGTTTCATCGGGTTGTAACTTAGCTAGCAACTCTTCGACAGGGCGTTCTAACATCCCGCGCACGTATGCTTGCAAGAATTGAAACTCGGCATTACTGATAGGATCGGTAGTAACAAATTCGCTTGAAAGTCGCACTGCACCAACTTTAGTACTACTCAGCGATCGCGGTTCATGGCTGTCACCGAGAATTAACTCTGTTGACCCGCCACCAATGTCAATAATTCCATGCGGATGGCTATTAAGTTCCATCGCCGACAAAACGCCAAGATAAATGCGTCTTGCTTCTTCTTGTCCTGAAATTAAGTCAACATTGAGATCGAGTTCATCTTTGACTTGTTGTAAGAACTCTTTCCCGTTGGGAGATTCGCGTACTGCACTGGTTGCAACAGCAACAATCGTATCTGCATTGAGGCTTCCGGCAATTTCTTGAAACCTGCCTAAAGTTGCGATCGCCCGTTCAATTACTTCAGGTTTTAAATTTCCGTCGGGCGTGCGATCGCCTAATCTCACCGTATCTTTTTCTCTGGCAATAATACTAAAAGTTGGTAGTTCCGGTTTTATGCGCACAACTACCATATGCAAGGAGTTTGTCCCCAAGTCTATGGCAGCGAGGATTTTTTCTTGCTGCATTATCTGAGTAGGAATACTTACCGAACTGGCTGATACTAAATTAACCATGAATACTCGCTAAAACTCCAGCCCTGATCCGAATAACGATATTCTATAGGGGAAGTTGATCCTAAATTCCTTCTCTTAATTATTTCATTTACAGTAAATTTTTAAACCATGCTGACACAGCAAGAACAATCTGAACCAACTTGGTTTACGATCATTCGCTTATTGCGCTGGGATAAGCCTGAAGGAAGGCTTATCTTGATGATTCCTGCACTTTGGGCAGTCTTTTTAGCCGCGCAGGGAACGCCTCCATTACCGCTTGTTGGTGTCATTGTCTTAGGGACTCTCGCGACAAGTGCTGCGGGTTGTGTTGTTAACGACCTCTGGGATCGCGACATCGATCCGCAAGTGCAAAGAACTCGCAATCGTCCTTTAGCATCTCGCGCGCTTTCTGTCAAGGTAGGAATTGTTGTTGCTTTCGTCGCGTTAGCCTGCGCGTTTGGTTTATCGCTATATCTCAATACATTATCTTTTTGGCTATGTGTCGTTGCTGTACCTGTTATTCTCTTGTATCCTGGTGCAAAACGCGTATTTCCCGTTCCTCAATTAGTCCTTTCAATTGCTTGGGGATTTGGCGTATTAATTAGCTGGAGTGCAGTAACACGATCGCTGTCCTTTTCAACATGGTTGCTTTGGGGGGCGACGGTACTATGGACGTTGGGTTTTGATACCGTTTATGCGATGAGCGATCGCGATGATGATCGCCGTATTGGTGTGAATTCTAGCGCTTTGTTTTTTGGCAAATATGCAGCCGATGCGATCGGTATTTTCTTTATCGGAACGGTTGCTTTGCTTGCTTGGTTGGGTATCGAATTACAACTTCATCTTGCTTTTTGGATTGCCCTTGCACTAGCAACATCTGGTTGGATTTGGCAGTATATTCGTTTAAAACAAGAAGATATTCCTAACTTGGCTTATGCAGAGATGTTTCGCCAAAATGTATGGTTAGGTTTTCTTGTACTTGCTGGCATGATTGCGGGAAGTTTGAGTTACTAAATAAGGATGAATCGTAAAGCTATTATCGGGGTGATGGGTCCTGGTGAACAAGCAACTACAAATGATTTACAAAATGCTTATCAGCTAGGATATCTCATCGCCCAACAAGGATGGGTATTGCTGACTGGTGGTAGAAATGTCGGCGTGATGGAAGCTGCAAGTCAAGGTGCAAAAGCGGCACAGGGATTAACAATTGGGATTCTGCCTGGGAACAATACTAGTGGTGTTTCTACTGCGGTTGATATTGCAATTGTTACTGATATGGGTAATGCTAGAAATAATATTAACGTGCTTTCTAGTGATGTTGTCATTGCTTGTGGTATGGGTGCAGGAACAGCATCAGAAATAGCTTTAGCCATCAAATCAAATAAGTTTGTTATTTTGTTAAATGATGACCTAAATAGCAAAGATTTTTTTCAGAAATTAGCACCAAAAAATATTTATATTGCTCATAGTGTAAGTGATGCGATCACTTTAACTCGAAATGTTTTAGTTAACTGTTAAACGGGTTATGAAACAAAAAATCGAGGTGTTTGCTGACTTTTTCCAGTTCTATCTTCAAGATGAACAATCTGATGGAAACTTATCGGATAGTTGGACATCACAAGCGGTGTCTGATATGTTAGCAGTTGCGCCTGGTGTTATTGGAGTTGGTACGGCTCGCAACATGATTGTACCTGTAGAAATAGAAGTACTAGATTCTAAGCCAAACGACAATTTTGACCACTGGGATCATGTTACAGAAACTAGTCTAGAGGTGCCTTCTGGACGTATTATTATTGCTGGTTGCACTGACTACTTTCCTGAAGCACCACGTATAATAGTTGAGCCAGGAACTTACAGAGTCCGCGTTTATTATAATGCTTTGGACAGCGTTGATGAATCGCGCTTGGAGGGTGATGACTACTATAAAGTGGTGCTTTGGTTAGATGCGAATATAGTAGAACCACAAGTTTTAAAGAGGTGGGCATCTATGTAAACTGGCTTCATTAAGATTTCCCACCTAGCGGCATTCTTAAAATGGTGTGACAACTATTTCCACTACATCTTGATTATCGTAATACTAAGTCGCTGTCAGATGTAGTAGAGTAATAAGCAACCTTTGTTTGTCTTCT
>NZ_MRCC01000033.1 GCF_001904655.1 Chroogloeocystis siderophila 5.2 s.c.1
ACATGATTGAAGTAGAGTGAGCCATCTCTACTATCCTTACTTATTCAGGACTACCTTGTGACAGTATTCAAGATGAGGAGAATATGTAGTTGAAGGTACGTGAGGTCATCAAGCTGATAGAGGCAGATGGTTGGGTACTAGTAACGAACCAGAGGAAGTCACCGACAGTACCACCATTCAAATAAGCCTGGGACAGTCACGATACCTGGAAAGCCATCTGATGATTTATCCCCTGGATTGCTAAACAGTATCTTGAGACAAGCTGGATTAAAAGGTTGAAGTTATGAAATACGCAATCGTGATTGAAAAAGCAGAGAGTAATTACGGGGCTTACGTTCCTGATTTGCCTGGATGTGTAGCGACAGGTCAAACTATAGAGGAGACTTTACAGCAGATACAAGAGGCGATCGCATTTCATTTGGAGGGAATGTTGCTGCATGGCGAGGTCATTCCTGAACCTACTAGCTTGTGCCAATACGTAGATGTTCAAGCACCATCCGTTGAGCAGGCTGCTAGTACTTCAGCATAAGTTGTTTACCACCCTTCAAGCGATCGCCTTGGGTCAACAGGCAGCTTTGTAGATAGATTAAAGAGTAGTCAAAAAGGATAATCTCCTAAGACTTTTTAGTCAGATTTTAGGCACAAATTTCTTAAGAATTCTCTAATGCTGTTACCAAGGGCATTTTGCTTACTTGCTAGAAGGATTCGAATTCCCCTGGGGGTATTATAAAACCCAATTGTAAGGCGTTGTAGAAATCAAGTTACAACTCAGCGATATGCTTTAACAAGTATTTAAGAACTAAAAAAGGTAGAAGGGAGAAGACAAGCGGTATGAGGTTAGTGTCGTCTCCAAATTATATCCTCAAAGATGTTGTGGAGCTTTAACCGTCACTTGACTTCTACCTCTCGCACTTCGCCTTTCTAGCTAAAGACTTCCGTTACTCGTTGGCGAATAGCAACTAAGTTTGTTTGCATGTCTTTACTAAGGCGGCGCTCAATAATCGAGACGGGCATAGTGCGCTTTGGTAAAACACAAACGATGTATTCTAGGTTTGTTCCGGCGCGCTCAGCTAAAAAACACGGCTCTAAACACCAGCTACCAGAAAAATCTTTAAAGTCACCTTCAATCATTTGAAAATCAATTTTTTGTGGAAACTTCTCTTCTAAGTCGAGGATGACGCGGGCGGAGAAATTGAAATTCAGCAAACGCTGGGCGCCAACTTGTTCTAGACGGATACCACCTTTAGGATGTTCAAGGCGCCGACTGCTTGCAAGGTTTGGGATAAAATCGGCTAATGTCTCATAGTCGGTGAGGACTTGCCACACTTGCTCGATTGCGTGTGGGATGTGGATGCGTGCAGAAATACGACGATAGCGCTCAGCTAAGCGCTCAGTTTGTACTTCTACCGTCTGTAACAGCGCTGTTGCAGCGGTATTAGAGAAGTCTACTTCTAGATTAGAGTTGTAGTCTTGAGTCACAGTCGTACTAAGTTTGAGCTTGGTCAAAAGTTAAGGGTAGCGTAAGTGTAAAGCAAACTTCACTACTGCCATCACTTGCAGTACTAGAAACAGCGATCGCACCATTAATATGTTGTACCAAACACTTTACCAAAGCCAAACCCAAACCAGTGCCTTGAATCGCTTGTTGAGTCACACCTTGACCGCGACGAAATTTATCAAAGATATGCGCAACGTCTTCGGCTGAGATTCCAGAACCACGGTTCGCAATTTGCAGGACAATTTGATTATTTTGATGCCGTGCTTGAATGTCAACTTTAGAGTTGGGTTCAGAATATTTACCAGCATTCGTCAAAAGTTCTTGCACAATACGATGCAAACTTTCTGCATCCGTTTGTAACATTAAAGGCGTTTTTGGCACATTGACTGTAAAAGTCAGTCCTTTTTCCGTCCATTTGTCTTCAAACGAACGAGCTATATTCTTCAGTTGCGCAGTGAGATTTACAGATTCTACATTTAAAAGCGCTTTATGCGATTCGAGTTCTTGAAGCTTCAGCAGATCGTTAATCAGATTGATCTCTTGCGAACACTGCTGCTCTAGAATATCTAAATACTTAGCTTGCCGTTCTGCAGTTAGTCCTGGTTGACGGAGCATCCGAATTGCGAGGCTCATGCTTGTCAGTGGCGTCCGCAGTTCGTGATTCATCGTACTTACGAATTCGTCTTTCAACTGATTGAGTTGGCGCAACTGATCAATTTGCTGACGAGTTTTTTCGTAGAGTTTGGCTTGAACCTCTAGGCTGCGCTGTAGTTGTGCTGTGCGCTCATCTACTAGCGATTGGACTTGTCGCAAAGTCTGACTTTGAATAATCGCCGTACTGACTTGAGTACCGACGAGTTCAAGTAAAGCTAGCTCATCTTCTTGCCAAGGGTGAGCGCGAGAATGCTGTAAGACAATAAATCCCAACACTGTACCTTGATTTTCTAGTGGAAGCATAGCTAAAGCAGGCCAAGCCTGAAAATCAAAGATAGGGTTAGTTTCTTGCGCAAAGTTGAGTTTTAATGAATCTTCTTGACTATTAATAATAATAGGTTGGGGAAAGTTGAGTAGTGCTTGCTGGCATAACCAACTTTCAGATATTGGGAATTGGGTATTAGAAAGATAATTAGCAGTTTCTGAGTTAGAACATTGCCATTCGCAAGCAACTGTAGCTGTAGCTTTAGGTATTTTTTTCTGTTGCTGGTGGACTTTGAAGCGAGGATCAGTATATTTTAATGTGATGATGAAACCGCGCTCGACTTTAAGTGCTTGTGCTGTACGAAAGAGTGCTAGCTGAAAAATTTGATTTAAGTCTAAAGAACTACGGCTAGCCATTGTTATCTGGTTGATCAATGTTTGATATTGCGCTGAAGTTTCGACTTGCTGCTGTAAAGAAGCGATCAACCGATTTTGGGTAATTTGAGCAATGGCGATCGCTACTGATGTCGCCACAGTCAAAGCACTTTCTATTTCTTCCTCACTCCAGCAATAAGGCTGTGCGCGTATAAAACTGACAACTCCGCTAATTTTTCCATCGTACCAAAGCGGGATACCCAAAATAGAGCCTACTTCTCTTGGCAACTGTACGGTGAGAGCCTGAGCGGAAGTTGCTTGTACATTATCAAATACAAAGTTCTGAGACTCAGCATATGCGAGTGCAAGTTGTTTTAGCGAAAGTAATAGTGGTTGTAGAGGAACTGTGATGTCGCTATTAGCACACCAATGACCCACTGATTGAACAGTGTTTTGCTGTTGTGAGGTCATGATAATCGTACACCAGTCTACCTGGAAAGCTTCTCCGAGGATCTGTGCTATTTTTTGTAGCCGTGTTTGGTCATCACAAGCATTTAAGATAATTTGATTGATTTGATATCCCAGATGGGCGGATTCTTGCTGGTGCTGCATCAATCTAACTGAATATTTTGGCGAGCAATGAGTTTCACCTGGGCAAGGAGATGGCGACGATAAAAGCGGCTTCATCTTTGATATGCTTGGTTGTCGTAGTCGCATAGTTGGAAACGAGGCTTGAAGAAGCATCCAATTTTTAGGCTTGACTGCATCCTGTTATATGTTGCCCAAGGACTAGTGGACATAACTGCTCACCTTGTGGTTAATACCTTTTCACTTAAGATGCCCTAATTAAGCGAGAATTGCATAAGAGAATTTTGAAAAAATATAAAAGAATTCATAAAACTAATGTTGATGATTTCTTGCTCCACATTATCCTGCTTGTAGCTATAGAGAATCAGTAAATTCGCTGATTATGAGCAGTTTTTTTTGATAAGGAACGAGCAACTTAAAAGCTTAGACAAAACTCGTTTTTTGCTCAGAAGTCTTAAGTTTTTGCGTAAAAATTTTGGGGTGGCGAGAATGCGTTACCCGCCACTACCCGTAAGGTACTGAAAAGTTTAAGATATTTTCAGTAAAGTGCTATTTTGATAGGCTATTTATACTTAAGGGAACTAAATCTCCGTAGGTCGTTAACCCCAACAGCATCGATTCTTGGGGCTGAATTAATTGTCCGGTAATTGCACAGTATTCTTCTTTTTGGGCTGTAGCGGGAATACTGGCGCGAATGTCCGTTGATGGATGAATGCGATCGCCCGATTTATGCTGTACGTATTTCCACAGAATATCGCGGATCAATGCTTGATAACCCTGATTTCCAGCAAGTTCTTTTAATCGCTCTTTGAGTTCTCTTTCCAAGCGGATACTGGTGACTTCCATTTCTGTAGTTGCGGTACGTGTGAGTGTATGCATTCTTTCTCCTGAAATATCTAGACAGGTTAGTAATACAAGTGTAGTATGTTTAAAGTAATGTTCAAGTAACTTAATCAGCCGTTAGCGCTCGACTTGTCGTTTTGAGGCGAGGTGCTAATCGGTGTCAAGCAAGCTACTTTTAACGCAAGAGAAAAATTCTGTGAATATAAACTTTACTTCGATTTCAGCAATCTTTACCCAAGGGACTCGTCTTTGGGAATCAGAAGCTATGGAAGTAGAGATTAAAGTACTTAGCAATGCTGTACAACACACAAGCCGCGACGCAAGCGCAAAGAGATATGAAAACTTAGCAGATTTGCTTGATGATGAGCTAGAAGCTGCACTACAACCAAAGAAGCCAAGCGGGAGGTATAGATGGCGTGCTATACCTACACAAAGATAGAAGTCAAAGTCTTTATCCAGCCCCCGCTTCTGGCGTATAGAAGTGGGGGTTTTTTATTTAGATAGGAGACAAGTTGTCATGATCGCAATCCAAGTGTTAGAGCAATCGGTAGTTGTATTTTCCAAAAATTACCTGCCGATCAGTAAAATCAATGTACGACGAGCTATTCAACTATTGATTGCAGGTAAAGCAGAAGCACTCAATTTGACGCAGGAAAGTTGGTTAGTGCGATCGCCGAGTATCGTACTTGTGGTTCCAGCATACATCCGGTTAACGGTGGCGAGTGTCGAACGCATCTGGAAGATTCCACCTGTCAATCGACGCGAAGTGTTGCGGCGCGATAACTATACTTGTCAATACTGTGGTAGCCATAAACACCTGACACTCGATCATGTCATTCCCGTGTCGAGAGGTGGCTTGCACACTTGGGATAACGTCGTCACAGCTTGCGAACGGTGTAACCAACGCAAAAGCGATCGCACTCCTATAGAAGCAAGTATGCCCTTACACACTCAACCAAAAGCCCCAATGCATCCCACAGTGGCTTTTGCCGAGCAATTTTGGCGAGCCGAGCCATTTCCACCTGAAATAGGAGGAACTTCAAAGCACAATGCTGAAACTAACATATCTTAATAATGGCTTCGATTTGGAGCATTTAACGCAACCGTTAGAAGAATGGGTTGCCCTCCGAGTCATTTTGGCACTGCGCGTAGGTCAGCACATCAGTGTCGAACCTAGCACGGCTTCGTTTTTATTACCCGTTAATTTACCAGGGTTAGATTCGCTTGTGTTTGAGGCGCAACGCTTAGGCGGGGATGTTATGACGCTGTGTGCTTGTGATGCAGAGTTTATTGAAATCTCGCTCCACGGAACTTGGCTCACATCTCACACCACAACTGAAGAAGGTATTTTTGTAACTAATTTGTATTATGTCATTGAATTTTTACTGTTTAGGCTTTGGCAAGAAGCTCAAATTGGTGCAACGGTTGCTGGCGAGTAAAAATATTTGAGCGCTGCGCCTGATAGAATCTAAGCCCTTAGATAGGGTATGCACTCTCTTTCCCGATCCTAAGCTGAATGTGTGTTCAGTTATGTTATGGGAGAACTTCGATTATGTCTAGCGGTCATGCCAATCATAAAGGTACTTCTGACAAACCTAATACAAATGCTGAAGGCATCATCGATATTGCTGCGGATAAAACCGTCGATCCTGAAGAAATTCTACCCGAAGGAGCTACCACCAACACAACAAGAACGCAAGATTTTGTAGATTATCCTCCTGCAACGCAACGCCCACAAGAAGAACCGAATTCGTAATCGAGTAAATTTAACTATAGCAATCTTAAATTATTTGTATAAATCTCTATTTTTTAGACTGCTGGTACGAATCACAAACTCCCTCCGACTAAAGTCAGGGGCTACTCTAGCAAAGTGTATGTTCGTACACTTTAGTAAGATTTTATCAATAAGTTTACAGTGGTAAATCTTCTTTTGTTTGGCTGCTAATTTATTCTTCAAAAATTCAATGCATGAGGTTTTTTGGAGACTGTATGGTTTGTTTTCAAAAATGAAAACTAAAATCGAATTGTTATTTATGTGTCGTTTGTGAATGTAGTTTCCGAAAATAGAGTTCTGCAAGTAGAAAACTGTAGCTCTACTTTCTATTACAAATTGGCAGTAAATTTCAAACTATCTGTGATAATAACTCAACAGTCAAATTACATCTACTTTAAAAAAATATTTTCATCTTTATTGCTAAAAAATGACTGATATTAAATCATTAAAGCAAGTCTCAGATACAATTTGGGAAATTCCGATTTCATACAAAGAAGGAATGCGTGTTCCGGCGCGTATCTATGGAACACAAAAATTAATTCAAGAAATGGATGATGCTGTTTATGACCAAGTTACTAATGTCGCAACACTTCCAGGAATAACTCAATATGCTTTGTGTATGCCAGATGGACACTTTGGCTACGGCTTCCCGATTGGTGGAGTTGCGGCGATGGATGTCGAAAATGGCGGCGTGATTTCTCCTGGTGGTATCGGTTTCGATATTAACTGTGGAATGCGCTTGGTAGTGACAAACCTAACGTACGACGAGGTAAAACCATACATTAAAAAAGTTGTTGATCGACTTTATGAACGAGTTCCGGCGGGAGTGGGAAGCACTGGCTTTGTCAAAATATCGCGGAATGAATTTCGCAAGGTTGTCGAACAAGGTGCGCGGTGGTGCGTTGATAATGGCTATGGTTGGGAAGAAGATTTAGAACTGATGGAAGAAAACGGTTGTATTGCTGGTGCTGATGCAGCCAAAATTAGTGAAAAAGCAATTGATCGTGGTTTTAATCAAATTGGAACTTTAGGTTCGGGAAACCATTATTTAGAAATTCAAGTTGCTAAGAAAGAAAACATTTTTGAGCCAGAATTAGCAGCAAAACTAGGTATTACCCAGCCGGATCAAGTCGTCATAATGTTCCATTGTGGTAGTCGTGGCTTTGGACATCAAGTTGCTACGGACTATCTGCAAGTTTTCCTCAAGGTGATGGAAAGCAAGTATGGTATTAAGATTTTAGACCGCGAATTAGCTTGCACGCCGTTCGATTCGCCTGAAGGACAAGCGTACTTTTCAGCGATGAAGTGTGGATTAAATATGTCGTTTGCTAATCGTCAGGTGATTTTGCACCGCATCCGCGAGGTTTTCTCGGAAATTTTTGGGCGTTCCGCCGAAGATTTGGGAATGCATATGGTGTATGACGTTGCGCACAATACAGCGAAATTAGAGTGTCATATTGTCGATGGTAAAGAGCGATCGCTTCTTGTCCATCGTAAAGGGGCTACTCGTGCGTTTGCACCAGGAATGACAGGTGTTCCTGAGAAGTACCAACACATCGGTCAACCAGTGATTATTGGTGGCAGTATGGAAACAGGATCTTACCTACTCGTGGGCGTACCCAGTGGCGCACAAAGTTTCTTTAGCACGGCGCACGGAAGTGGACGCACGATGAGTCGCACCAAGGCGCGCAAAACGTTTCGTGGAGAAAAATTGCAAAAAGAGATGCAAACACGGGGTATTTACGTCCGCAGTACCTCAATGTCGGGATTAGCCGAAGAAGCTGGCGGCGCTTACAAAGACGTTGATGAAGTGATTGAAGCCGCAGAATTAGCCGGAATTAGTAAAAGAGTTGTGCGGTTTACACCTATTGGTAATATTAAAGGATAATTTATGCTTTTGGCGAGCATCAATTTTGGATGTAAATAAACATAACTCAAAGGTTGGTAATTGGTAAGAATATTAAGCAATTTTATATTACCAATTACCCCACCCAAAAGTGTGATAGTTAATTATGTCTACCTACTGATATTGATCATTTGTGAGGAGAAGATATGTGGTTTTTTTTGTTGCGGAATGTATCGTTCTGCTTCAACCCTACAGTTTCAGATCGTCAGTCAGCTTGTTAAAGAGGCTGATATAGGTCAACAGATAGGATGGATAGATGCACAGCGCTTTTTAGAGGTACGTAATTCGTATCAAAGTGACAAACAATTAAAAGTTGTTAAAGTCCATCAATTTACAGATGCAATAGGCAAGGAGTTTACCCAAGATAATGCGCTGGGTATTTATACATTTAGAGATATCCGCGATGTCTATGTATCAATGATGCAGCAGCAACAAAAATTATTTGATGACATTTGGAATTGGCATGGGAGAGAGTTTATTCAAACTTGTCTAGATAATTATAAACAATGGACACGCTTACCGAGAGTGCTTGTTTCTCAATATGAAAATATTTTTCAAAGCATACCGCGCAAGAAGTAAAGCGTATTGCTATGCATCTGAATATTAACTTTGACGTAGATAAGTGTCAAGATATTGCTTCACTTTTTACGCTTGAGCAACAAAAAGAGCGAATACAAAAATTCACAACTCAATTAATGCAAACCTCTCTCAATCTTCACAATCATAGAGAAATCGTTGATTATCATGATGAAGATAGCTTGTTACATATAAATCATATTAATGCGGCTAAAACCGGTGTATGGCAAGAATATCTATCTACTGAAGAAGTAACTAAAATTGAAAATAAAGTAAAAAGCTGGTGCAATAATAATAAACATGAATACCTTATATTCTTACGGCAAATATACTTAAAAGAGAATTATGCAAGTACGCACGCCACTTACAGTCATTACAGGTTCCCTCGGTAGTGGTAAAACAACTTTACTACGTCACATTCTCGATTCGATTCATCAAAAAATTGCTATTTTGATGAACGAGTTTGGCGAAATTGCGATCGATACGAAGATCATTCAAGGTAAAAATGTCGCAATGGCTGATTTAGGTGGTGGATGTGTTTGTTGTTCGCTACTCGGAGAATTTGAAGCAGCAGTTGACGAAATCATCGAGACAGTTAATCCTGATGTGATTGTGGTAGAAACAACAGGTGTAGCTGAACCTGATGCATTAGTATTTGATATTCAAGAAAGTTTGACTAAAGTTCGCTTGGATGGCGTAGTTACTGTTGTTGATGCAGATGCGATGGTGAGATATCCGAGTGTCGGTCACACAGCAAGAATGCAAATTGAAGCCGCAGATACAATCTTGCTCAATAAAGTTGATTTAGTAACAGAAGAACAATTGCAAGCAATCGAAGCAAAGTTACATTCGTATAACGAAGTTGCTGAAATTTTACATACTCAACGCTGTCAAGTCGATCCAGATTTGTTATTTGGAATTGCGAGGGCGCGACTACAGCCAGAACCACATCACGTTCATCAACCCGAATTTGATTCGTTTAGTTATAAAACGCAGGCTACTTTAAAGCGAGAATGTTTTGAGGAATTTGCTGATGAATTGGTAGAAAAAGATGTGTATCGGGCAAAAGGATTTATAAGGTTTCCTAAGCAAATTTATCTATTTAATTATGTAGCTGGAAGATGGGAAATAGAACCGTTTGAACAAGATGCTACCGAGTTAGTTTTTATTGGTAAACAAGTCAAAAAATATCAACAAGAAATTATCGATCAGTTGAAAAGATGTGAGCAGTAATATGCCTTATGAGTATTTAGAAGATATCGCGATCGCCGATATTGCATTTCACGCTTGGGGAGAAACTTTAGAAGAATTATTCATCGCGGCGGGTGATGCCACAATTAATACAATGGTTGATAATATTGATGCGATCGCACTTCAAGAAACTCGCACATTTCAGTTGGAAAATGACGCGTTAGATATGTTATTATTCAACTTCCTTCAAGACTTCATTTATTATAAAGATAGTGAATTATTACTACTGCGACCACAACAAGTTAAGTTAGAAGAAAAATCAGGACTATATCATCTTCAAGCCATTACCCAAGGAGAAAAACTTGCTCCTAGTAAACATCATCAGCGCGTGGATGTAAAAGCTGTAACGCTACACCGTTTTCAATTAGAAAAAACTATAGATGGTTGGCAGGCAATGGTAATTTTGGATATTTGATAGTAGGTAATATTTATAATTTTTTTCAAGTATTGCATTTAGTTGAAATAACTGAGAATATGCGAGAGTGCCGCAATCAAAAAGATAATAAGGTTTTAGCACTGGCATTGAACGAAGAATCCCAGTACATAGTTACTGGTGACAAAGATTTGCTTGTGTTACATCCATTTCGGAGTGCGATCATAATTACAGTAGAAGAGTTCTTAAAGACGATTAAGTTTGAGTAGCAGATGACTTTTAGAGTTAAGTTGGCAGGAGTTTATGGGTGAGGAGATTGCTGCTACTTCATTAGATAATGAACTCGTATGAATGTGATGTCTATCTGTAATCCTGTTGTATTGCTTCATGGTCGAATTTCTAGCCACCTGCAAATGAGTAAACCGGCAGATTATCTAAGTCATCTAGGATGGCATATCTATTCTCTTAGTTTTGAACCAAGTACGGTAGAACTAGGATTAGAACATTGGGCGCGGCAAATTTAATAGTATATTAGCAGAAACTTTTCCCTGGAGCAACCTATAGATATTGTAGGCTTCAGTATGGGTGGGCTTGCAGGTCGACATTATCTTCAGTGTTTAGGTGGAGTTAATCGAGTTCAACGTTTCATCAGCATCTCTACACCTCATCGCGGAATGTGGACTGCATATCTTTTTCGCATATAGGATGTCGTCAACAAATGCGACCAATAGCCCATTCTTAAAGATGCTAGACGGCTATCGAATGCTTGGCATCTGTTAGTTGTACGACCATTTGGACTTTCTTTGATCTGGTAATTTTGCCAGCTAGTTATTCAATACTTTCCATTGGTAACTCTGTGCAAATTCCTGTAATTTGGCATGAGTGTATGCTTTTTAATAATAGAGTAATGCAAGTAGTTGCTGAGGCTCTTATACAAGAACCTAGTTAAAAATTGCATGGTACAGCAAATGCTTACACTAAACAAGCGATCGCCTACTCACCCTGTATCCAGTTCATCAAACTTGCAAAAGCGTCTTTGGTACACATGAAACTCTAATTGACGTTTTTAATATCCTCCTAAAATACCTCGGCGCTTCGCTTCAACTTCAGCACGACGAAATACAATTAAACCTAAGAATAAATATCCTAATCCGTTGAGAAAGGCTAATGAGATTTCAACAAAGTTTAAACTTAGATTACGTGCCATGAGATCGCGCAGAATTCCTGCCCCCATTGTCATTGGTAACAGAAACCGCACAATTGATAGCGTTCCACTCCAAGTTTCACTAGGTATTGTGAGGAGAAATAATAAAGCAAATTGTGTCAGTCCAAGTAATTGTTGGATGCGTTTAAATAGTAAAGCTAAAGAAGCCATTAGGAAAGCTAAACCATAAGCACCAAACAAAACCGTCAAGAGTGGAAAAATTAAAGTCAGGGGAAAATATAAACGTCGTCCTGTCAATAAAAGAATTAATAGTAAAATTCCTGTAATTAAGACAATATTGATGGTTAAACTTGCGATCGCACGTGCTAAAAACACCCGTGATACACCATAGGGCGTGAGCATGACTTGCTCTAAAGTTCCCGTTTGTGCTTCAATTTGCAGAATGCTCACAATACTCGTAACAACAAAGATTACCAAGGTCCACAACACATATCCGACTACGATCGCATCCAGGCGATCGCCAAATTGTAAATTAGGTCCTGCGATATAACGGGCACTGAGAAATAAACCGTAAAATACGGATGTAATGATAAAAACTCCAGCAACGGCATCAACAGGGTAGCGCGTAAACTCAATCCAACTACGTTTGAGTTCAGCTAAAAATAATTCAAGCATTACGGTTATCTCGTACAATTTTGAGGAAGACTTGCGTTAAGTCAGCTTGTTGTTTGACTTGCATTAAAGGAAGAGGGTTGAGAACAGCTAAAACTTGATACAGTCCTGCTGACGATCCCTCGTAAATAATTCTATTGGCTTGGATGATGACACCTAAAGATTCTAGTTTACTTGCGCGCAATGAATCTAATTCACCCGCAATCTCGATAACGTAAGTTGAACCCGAAAAACGCCGAATAATTTCACGCGTCGATTCCTCGGCTAAGAGTTTGCCTTGTTGAATAATCGCGACGCGATCTGATATTTCTTCTGCGACATCGAGTTGATGTGTTGTGAGTAGAATCGCGCAGCCTTCTTGTGCAATTTCTCTTACTAAAACTTTGACATTTTGACTTGCTTCTACATCTAAACCTAATGTTGGTTCATCGAGTAATAACAAGCGTGGATTGTGAACTAATGCGACAGCGATCGCCAGCTTTTGCTGCATTCCGCGTGAAAGTGTTTGTACTGGGGCGCGGCGTTTTGATATCAAGTCGAATCTTTCTAATAATTGCAGTCCGTTTTTATAGGCTACACGGCGATTTAACCCGCGTAGTGTGCCAAAATACTCTAAGTTCTCTTCGGGAGTCAGTCGCCAGTAAAGATTGCGATTTCCTTCTAAAACTGCACCTACCAAGCGTAAGGATCGCGGATTGCGATGCGGATCGGAACCTGCAATTTTTACCGATCCTACGTCAGGTTTGATTAAACCTGCGATCATTTTGATGCAAGTCGTTTTTCCTGCGCCATTCGGACCCAAGAATGCAAGAATTTCACCAGAATTAATATTTAAAGAGACACCGCGTACAGCTTCAATTAGCTTTTTGCGTTGTTTGTAGGTTTTATGTAAGTTGTGAACTTCGAGGGCGATCAAAAGATGGGTGAGGAATGAGGGGTGAGGGGTGAGGGAATGTCTGAAGCGTTAAAGCGTGAGACTTTACCTGCTGTAATCTATTTTAGATGGTATCTTTTGATTGTTTATTCGGGTAGCCAACCAAATTGCTGAACTAGACATTGGGCGATGCGATGGGCTGCGCCTGGTTGTCCCATGCGTTGGTAGCCATTTTTGGCGATTTGTTCGAGTTTTTGAGGATCTTGAAGTAGCGATCGCACTGCATCCGCAACTTGTTTTGGATGTTCGACTAATGTTAATGATGAACCAAGATGACGGCTTTGGGCTTCCGCAAAGGCATAAGTATATTGTGGTCCATTTCCAGGAAACGCGATCGCACATTTTCCTAAACCAATAAATTGTTCGGTGGCTGTTCCCGCCATTGCAATTGCTAAGTCTGCTTGGTGTAAGCAATCATTGTAAGCATTTTGAGTCAGAATAATGGATGCATTTTTGTGCTTAAACGTCAAGCCATCTTGCGCAAAACCTGAATCGACAAGACTTTGACACAACAGTTCTAAAGTTAACGTCGGGGCGATCGCAGCCAAAAAAACAAGCGATCGCGTTGGAAAGGTGGCGATTAATTCGGTGACAGCGACAAGAATTTGTTGCCAATTTGCGTAAGCTTCGGGAGGGCGCGAACCAGGAAGCAAGAGAATTGTTAACCGCTGCGGATCGGGTTCTAACTTTAATAAATTCTGCGCCTCTAATCGATCCATCATCGGGTTTCCCAAATCAAACGCGGGAATTGCCCACTTTTTTAAGGTTTTGGTTGTCAGCGTGTCTCGTGGAAAAACCGCTTTGCAACGCGGGTGACGCATCAAATAACGGTCGAAAGGATGGTAAACTGAAGCTGACAAATTCTCTAAGCGCGAGAGTAGTGATCGCCTAGAATGCCATCCCAATTCATCTTTTCGGTAATATTCTGATTTGGCTGTTCCGACAAAAGCGTAATTTGCCCCACTTGCCCAAGCAAAAAGTAACGGTACAATATCACCCACAGCTAAAATCGCTCCGCCTTGTTTTGCCCAACTACGAACGACTTTAATTTGAGACAAAGTGAGTTTTAGCAAACCTCCTTGTAAATCTCGCAATACTTGTCGCCCATCCATATAAATAAATCCACCAGAAGGCATTATTTGAACTTTCCCAATAATGGGAATACTAAATTGAGTGTAAGCGCGTCCTTCGCCAACTATGGGTAAAGCGGCGATATCAATTGCAGTTAACTGCTGTAATTCTTGAAGAATTCGCACAGCGATAACATCTTCACCGTGACCATTACTAAGGCAAAGTAACTTTATCGGAGAATCTGGGGAAAATGCTGATAAATTATTCATTCAGAAACAAAATAACACTAGTATGTGTCTGTTAGTTCATAAATTGGTTTTGGGGAATTGGTAATAGGTAATAGGTAATGGAAACACTACTAACCACTAGCCAATAACTATAGACAGATTAATTAAACTAATGATTATGCGTTCTAATACTGCCATTTATACCTTGATTGGGCTGACTGCTATAGAGTTAATTTATACATCACTGGCGACGGCTAGCCCTCAAGTTGTTCCCAGCAGTGATGTGCAGTATTATCAAGAATATCAAAATGCGGTTGTTATTCGCACGAGCGAATCAACATCAAATTCAACACGCGTAGCAACGACTTTGCAGCAGTTACCCGCAGCGCGTAACGAGTTGTTTGTAACTGCAACAGATGTCCAAATCGTTGGCGCAAGCGAAGAATTACAGCAAATCGCACGCAATGCGATTAAAACTCGTGTCGGGGGAGAAACGAGTGAAAGTCAATTACAACAAGATGTCGCCGCAATTTTAGCAACAAATTTATTTAACAATGCTACGGTGAGTAGTAACCCGACGGCTACAGGGTTAAACGTTGTGTTTCAGGTGGAACCTGTAGTTGTGCGCTCGCTGCAACTTGCAAACGCAAAAGCTTTACCACAAAATGTAGCAATAGAGCGCATAAAACTGCAAATCGGTAATCCAATTAGTCCAACAGCGCTCAGCCAAAGTGTCGAGCAAATTAATGAGTGGTATGCTCAAAATGGCTATACCCTAGCGCGGGTTATCGCAATTCGCCCTAACCCACAAGGCGTACTCACGCTAGAAGTCGCAGAAGGATTAATTAACGATGTCAAATTCCGCTTTTCTGATGAAGATGGGCGATTTGTTGATGATCAAGGTAAGCCAATTCAAGGACGAACGCAACCTGATTTTCTCCGGCGTGAATTGCATGTCAAACCTGGGCAAGTTTTCCGCGAAGAAACTGTTAAACAAGACTTACAACAACTGTATCAACTGGGATTATTCCAAAACGTCCGCGTCGCGTTAGAAGGCGATGCAACAAAAGTTGATGTCATTTATGACTTGACAGAAGCGCCCGCACGTGCTGCAAACTTAGGGGGGGGCTACAATGATGATAGCGGGTTGTTTGCGACAGTCAGTTATAAAGACTTTAATTTTAGCGGCGTGAATGATTCGATTGGGGCTGATATCCAAATCAGTCGCCGCGATATTCAATTTGATACAAATTTCACAAGTCCGTATCGCGCGAGTAACCCCGATCGCTTCGGGTATCAAGTTAATGCATTTCGCCGTCGCGGAATCTCGCAAACCTTTGATGGTGATGTTTCGTTACCAAACGACGATCGCCCACGCGAAGGACAATTTGGCGGAAGCGTTACTTTACAGCGCCCGATTGATGATTGGCAAGCGTCAATGGGGTTAAACTACAAACGTACCAGTATCCGTGATCGCGCCGGTAATATTTCTCCTCAAGATGAGTTAGGAAATCCCTTAACATTAAGCGGTACAGGAATCGACGATTTGACAACGATCTCTTTTACAGCAACGCGCGATTTTCGCAACAACTTGATCAATCCGACAGAAGGTTCCGTACTCAGCCTCAGCGCGGAACAGTCAATTCCCATCGGTCAAGGTGCAATTTCGATGAGTCGCCTGCGTGCGAATTATAGTCAATATGTTCCGGTTGATCTCGTTGGTAGCGATCGCGATTCTGAAGTGTTTGCTTTTAACGTTCAAGGTGGAACAACAATTGGCGATTTACCACCGTATGAAGCATTTAACTTAGGCGGTTTGAATTCAGTACGCGGTTATGGTATTGGAGAAGTTGGCAGTGGGCGATCGTTTGTGTTAGCTTCGGCAGAATACCGCTTTCCGATTCTCGATTTTCTAGGAGGAGTCGTTTTTGCTGACTTTGCTTCCGATTTAGGTTCAGGAGACACAGTACTTGGAGAACCTGCGGTAGTGCGCGATAAACCAGGAACAGGCTTTGGCTATGGTGCTGGTGTGCGAGTAAATTCACCGATTGGCTTAATTCGTGCTGATTTTGGATTCAATGACCAAGGAGAAAGTCGCGTACAATTCGGATTCGGTCATCGCTTTTAAAAAGGAGCGATAAAGTAGAAGTCGGTATTTATACTTTATCGTTCGGTGGGGAGGCTTGACTATGCTAGTAGGAAAAAAATTGCAACGCGGGAAATACACGCTAGACCAAGAAATTGGGCGCGGTGGCTTTGGAATTACGTTTAAAGCGACTCACCACTACTTAGGTCAAGTTGTCGTTATTAAAACAATCAACGAAGAACTACGTCAGCATCCTGATTTTGTCAGTTTCTATCGGCAATTTCAGGATGAAGCCCGCAGATTAGCGACTTGCGTCCATCCTAATATTGTCCGCGTGAGCGATTTTTTTGTGGAAGACGCATTACCTTATATGGTGATGGACTACGTTCCTGGTCAAACGCTGGATCAAGTTGTTTTTCCTAACAATCCACTTCCAGAAGCAACGGCAATTCACTACATTCGCCAAATTTCAGCAGCTTTACAAGTAGTACATAAAAATAATTTATTACATCGCGACGTTAAACCACAAAATATTATCTTACGCCAAGGTACGCAGGAAGTTGTTTTAATTGACTTTGGTATTGCTCGCGAATTTACTCCAGGTCACACACAAACACATACAAATATTGTTTCCGAAGGCTACGCACCAATCGAACAGTATCTACCTCACGCACCGCGTACACCCGCAACCGATGTGTACGGTTTAGCAGCAACATTATATTCGTTATTAACTGCGAAAGTTCCTGTCGCCGCAAGTTTACGCGATCGCGTCCCGATGCAAACACCCCGCGATCTCCAACCGCAACTGAGTATCGCGATTAACCAAGCTGTCATGCGTGGAATGGCGGTAGAAGCAAAGTTTCGCCCTGCAACAGTCGCAGAATGGCTTGCTTTATTACCTTCAGCTTCTTTCACTGCGGCGGAGATGCAAACACAACCCATATCCACTCATGCCGCCGCCACAATCGCGGTAATTCCCCAACCGCAATCTGTTGAACCGCCACGACAGGTGGTTGTCCCTCAGCGTAGACGGGGGTTATCTGGGATTGTACTCGGTCTTGGTGCTGCTGCGATCGCCGGAGTGGCTGCGGTTGCTGTTGCAAATGTGTTGTCTGAAGATGATGCTCAACCAACTGCACCGGCGATCGTTCCACCAGGTAATATTCAACAAGCTGGTGAAAATGACACCCAAATCACGCCATCACCGCAAACCGAAGCAACGATACCCCCAGAAGAACCAGCGCCTTTTCGTTGGCGTCCGCGTAACCGTGTTGAACCAGAAGAATCAGTAACACCATCACCATCTCCAGCGGAATCGCCTGTACCAGATCCAGCAACCGAATCGCCTGCTGTAGTAGACACGCCACAACCTACAACTGAACCACCCTCTGAAGAACCATCACCGACAGAAGAAGCACCATCAATTGTAGTTCCAACACAACCTGCTTCCCCAATACCACCCGAAGCAACTGGAGAACCACAAACGGGTGATAATTTAGATGCACCTCCTCAATCTCCAGAGCCTCAGCCAGAATAAGCAAGAGTGCGATCGCGTGTTGATTGTTGCGAGGGCGATCGCATATCCTACTCAAGTGTATCAGGCTCGATTCCCATTTCGCGTAACTTAACAGCTAATCTTTCTAAACATTGACGTTCTTGAGCAATAAGTTCCTCAAGTTGTAGAAGCAAGCATTATTCATTTAGATATTTTTTATCATTTAAATAAGCTTGAATATTTTCTAATATTTGACGTAAGTACTCAACCACTTCTTGCTTAATCTCTAAAAGCTCATCTATAGATTTGTCTCGTCCTACCTCTTCAAAGGACTTAATTCCATGTGCTAAATCATTTCTATTGTCTTTGATTACCAAAATATTTGTGCCATCTTTTGTTTTAGAGCAGTCAGTAGAGCATGAAAAACCATATTTTTTGGCAATATTCTTAACAACTTTAGCATCTACATTGCCAGAAAAAATCTTTTCACGCTCAAAAGTGGCTGTAACAATATCGATTGATATTTGAGATATTTTTTTATGAATAGCGTTAGCAGAGTTGTTTTTAAGATAAAATTGAAGATTTTCTAAAACAGTTATTTTAATTTCTTGTTTTCTTTTGTCAAAAAATATTTCTTTGCTTTGAAACTCATCAAAGGTTGCTTCGATAGCATTACGCATAGTAGATTCAACTAAATTATAAAGTAATAAAAATCAATTTGCTTTTGGAGTTTTTGCTAACTCTGAATCTACAATTTGTATTTTATATGTATCGTTACTATCAAATAATGCTAAGTTAGTTGTTTCTTTAATTAAAATTTCTATAAATGAAGTATCCATCAATTTCTTGAACACGTGTATTGATTCATATTTCCTTTAGCAGTTGGTCACGTACATATTCAATGCGTTTAATTAATTTAAGTCTAGAACTGCTTTTATCGGTGCTAGTATATCTCTTGAAATCTTCTGAATAAAGCTACTCTCTAGTCTTTGGTGCAATATCGTTTTTCCCTTAGTGCAAGGGCAATACCTATAGAAAGAGCTTCAAACTTAATACGAGTTGTTGTTTTAGCATAATCTTTTTCTTGCCAAAACCCATGTGGAAAATATAGACCCACAAACTCTAAAGTTGATATAAATTCTATTCGCATTTTTGTCTCGATCAAACATTTCTTTATTTTGTTGACTACCTTTAAATAGTCATAAAGAAACGCAGTTATTTTGTTAAAATTGAGTTGATTCTAATTATTTAAGAATGTGAAAAATCGCAATACAAATTCTTGTGGTTCACGTCTATTGACTGCTACTTTAGTAAACGAACATAAATTAAGAAACTTAGGAAACATCGATAATTCTTCAATTAGATCTAAGAAATAAACAGGGAGCATGTCACCGTTGCACTAAGTAGAAATGCTTGAAAAGTTAGGCTATATCG
>NZ_MRCC01000034.1 GCF_001904655.1 Chroogloeocystis siderophila 5.2 s.c.1
TCTTACGTATTTAGAACTACCATCTACTCTCTATCCTTACTTATTCAGGACTACCGCTGATGTTTGTTAAGACAACAACAACGTCTTTACCGCGTAATCTTCCTTTGCTATAGCGATGACCGTTGATGACAATACAGCCTTCGTAGCGGTTCTCACGATTATTGCGACGCATTTCACTAATAAAGCGATCGGCTTCGCTAGAAAAAGCAGAGATTAAAGCATATCTGGGTGTTCTATCAGTTTTTGCATCGCATCTTCCTGGAATTGGCGTAGCATTTGTTTTGTGAATGGGTAGCGCTGCACTTACAAAAAAACCTACTAACAGACAAAACCAACGCAGGCGGAAAATGAAGTTTGCGCAATTTTTCACGACGTCTCGCTTTTTAGTAGTTTGATTAGCAAAACAAATTAAATCCTATTATTAAAAGTTACTTTAAATAGTATTTATTGAAATTTTTATTATTAGATGATGAGTATTAGAAAAGGGCAAGGCAAGATACATAGCTGACATTTATTGAGAAAAGACAACTTTAAATATGATCGCCTTTGGTGCGAATAGCGATCGCATTCTCAACATCTACCTAAGATAACGGCTGGCGCTCATTTTGCGGTGGTAAAGCGCGTTCTTCTTTAGGTGGTAAAAATTCATCGGTAAAAATATCTGCAACCGTTGGTTGACTGCTTAATCCAAAACCTTCGACTGTCTGCGTAATTGATGTTTGTAACCGCTGGGGATCGACCGCACCTAAACCAAGCGATTCTGCTTCGGGAGTAATAATCAAGTCCTCAAGTGCGACTTGTAAGCGGACTTTCTCAGCTTCGCGATCCATTAATTTACTTTGATCGGCTGCAATCACTGCATCCAACGCTGCATTGGGATTTCTTAGCATATCTTGCATTCCTTTGAGATAGGCTCTCACAAAACCGCGAATTACGTCGGGATTTTGTTGGACAAAACTTTCTTTTGCCAAGATGGCGTTGCCGTAGAAATCTAGACCAAAGTCGTTGTAGTAAAAAACTTTAATATCATCGCGGCTTTTCCCACCTTTCAGTAACGATGGTAAAGCTGATGTCGAAAACGCGCTTATTGCATCAACCTTACCTTGTAGGAGAAACGTTTCGCGGAGTCTTGGTTCCATCGTTGTCCACGTTACCGAGTTTGGATCGACACCTGTTTCTTTGGCAAATAGCGGAAATAGTTTGCGCGGACCATCGCCTGCGGGTGCGCCGAGGGTTTTACCTGCTAAGTTTTGTGGTGAAGTGATCGCATCATCTAAGGTAAGAACCGCAAACGGTGCTTTATTAATCGGAACAGCAACCGCGATTATTTTATCGTTAGGATTTTTATCGTTAAATTCTAGCGTGTTGTAAATATCGCTAAAAGCAACATCAAATTTTCCTGTACCCAGCTTACTAATTGTATCTACATTGCCAAAGCCTCGTTCGTAGGTAACATTCAGTCCTTCGGCAGCAAAATATCCGTTATTAATCGCTAAAATCAGCGGAGCATCTAAACTTTGAAATAAAAACGCTAATTGGACATTGACATTTCTGAGGTTTGTATTTGTATTCGTATTCGCCGCAGGGCTAACGGCGGAACTACTGGGGTTATTTGCAGAAGTATTAGCCCCAGGAGAACTACAACTAGCAAGCAATGCTAGAGATGCAGCAATCGACATGAAGCGAGAAAGACGTTTAATCACCTTTAATCACAGTTGCTAGATACTTGCGATCGCATTAAAGTTGAGGCAACCACTAGTTTTCTGTATTGTGATATACAGCAAATGCAGAGTTTGTCTTACTACTAAGTGATCGCTCAATTGCAAAAGTAATTGCTTTTGGGGTCATGTTATAGCAATGGTCAATTCCGTGAATTCAACTAACTTTTAATTCTGACCCCCAATCCCTGAACCCTAGTATAACTAAGCAATACGACTGGGAAACTAACCATTATTTTTCTTGTTGTTATCAACAATTGATTGAACTTGCGAGTCTTGCAACCAAATCGTTTGTTGTGGAAAAGGAATGGGAATTCCTTCTTTATCAAAAGTAATTTTGAGACGACGGCGATATTCGCGCGCAACGTCCCATTGTTTCAATGGTTGCGTTTTGATCCACACGCGAATCACCAAACCGCGATCGCCAAAATTTTCTACTCCCAACACCTGTGGAGTTTCGATAATATGTTCCATCCACCGAATATCCTGCGTCATTTCAACACCGATTTGATTGATAAGTTTCAACGCTTGGTCAACATCAGCGTGATACGCGACAGGAATATTTAAATCAGCGCGCGACCAACGACTCGAAAGATTCGCAACAATTTTGATTTCGCTATTAGGAATTGTAATCAAACGTCCTTCCGCATCTCGTAGTTGGGTAATGCGTAAATTTAAGTTTTCGACTAAACCGCCAACGGTTCCTACTTCGATGACATCTCCAAGCGCATATTGGTCTTCTACGATAATTAAAAAGCCATTGATTGCGTCTTTAATTAGGTTTTGCGAAGCCAAAGAAATCGCAACACCCAGCAAGCCCGCACCTGCAAGGATCGGCGCAACATTGACCCCTAACGCTGTTAAAGCGACAACGATACCAATAATGACTCCACTCAACGTCGCGATACTTTTGGTGACGCCCGAAATTGTTGAAACACGCAATTGCAGTCTTAAAGCATCTTCTGAAGTCAGTAACGCATTATTTGCAAAAGCTGCGGTGAACTGGTCGATCAAAATATAGCTCAAGCGAATAACGACATAAGTTCCTATCCCTACAATGACTAGCGTAAACGGAATTGTAAGTGCTGTAAAAATCCAAGCTTGGACAATGCGCGTGAAGGGAAATAAACCTAAAATAACCAGCGTACCACCGCCCCAAACAAGACTCTGCGTGAGTTGAAAAAGTCGCCGGCGAACTTCTTCGATGTTACGATGTCGCTGTCGTGTGAGTTGCGTTGTTACAGGATTCGTTGTTTGTGGAGTCGCAAACGTCACGGGTTGCTGTTTTAAGCGCCAATACCAGCGGCGGATTCCCCAGCTTGTGATAACTACACCGAGAAAAACGCCAGAGGCGATCGCGCCTTGACGCTGTAAAGATTCAGGTTGTCGTTCTTGTTTTGCGCGTCTAAGGTTTTGTTCGAGTGATTGTGCTAATCTTTGTGCCACACTAAAGGGATCTTCTTCCTGTTGCACTTGCGCATCAAGGTCGGTTACTGTCAACAACAACTGATCGTTAACGTAGATGACGGGTAGATTATTTTCTGTTCTGATATCTATCTGAAGTGCGTCAGAATCGCTTTGAATGTAATTTTGGCTAATAAGTTGTAATCGCTGCTGAATATCGTCAACGCGCTGCTGTAGGCTAGCTCTAGGTGCCGCAATTTGAAACAAGCGACGACCATCCAGTCGAATTGATGCTGTCACAACCTGTGTTTCTGAAGTATCTGCCTGTTGCGTGAGATTAGGTAAAGGTATGGGAAGTGCTGGTATTTGAGCAGAAAAGGGAGAAACAATGACAGTATTAAGAAAAATTGACCCTGTAATTGCCCAAAATCGAGAGTGCATCTCTATCCTCCAGCGCAAAGTATTCTCTGTTACATAGAGTAACGGTTAATAATATGTAAAGAATACAGTTAAGCTAGGGGACACGTCCCGGTTCTAAACTAAAGGATAATTAATGACTGCAACTTCAACTAAGCCAAAGTACGAGATTAAAGACCTTTCCCTGGCAGCAACAGGAAGACAGCGGATCGAATGGGCTGGGCGCGAAATGCCCGTATTGCGTCAAATCCGTGATCGCTTCGCGCAAGAAAAACCTCTTGCTGGAATTCGTTTAGTTGCGTGCTGTCACGTTACCACCGAAACCGCCCATTTGGCGATCGCGCTCAAAGCTGGTGGCGCAGACGCAATCCTCATTGCGAGTAACCCACTTTCGACGCAAGACGACGTAGCTGCTAGCCTCGTTGCGGATCACGATATTCCCGTTTTCGCGATTAAAGGCGAAGATAACGAAACCTATCACCGTCACGTTCAAATTGCCTTGGATCATCGCCCGAATGTGATTATCGACGACGGTAGCGATGTTGTCGCCACTTTAATTCAGCAACGGCAACACCAAATTGCTGATATCATCGGCACCACCGAAGAAACAACGACGGGTATTGTTCGCCTCAAAGCGATGTTCCGCGACGGGGTGTTGACATTTCCTGCAATGAATGTTAACGACGCTGATACCAAGCACTTCTTCGATAACCGCTACGGTACAGGTCAATCAACGCTTGATGGCATTATCCGTGCAACAAACCTTTTATTAGCCGGAAAAACAGCAGTTGTTGCTGGTTATGGTTGGTGTGGTAAAGGAACTGCACTGCGGGCGCGCGGAATGGGTGCAAATGTCATTGTCACCGAAATTGATCCCATAAGAGCGATCGAAGCTGTCATGGATGGTTTTCGCGTGATGCCAATGTCTGAAGCTGCACCAGAGGGCGATTTATTTATTACTGTAACTGGTAATAAGCACGTCATTCGTGCCGAACACTTTGCAGCAATGAAAGACGGTGCGATCATTTGTAACTCTGGTCACTTTGATATTGAAATTGATCTAAAATCACTTGGTGCAACTGCGACAGAAGTTAAGCAAGTTCGTAACTTTACCCAAGAATACCGGATGCCTAATGGTAAATCGGTTGTTGTTTTAGGTGAAGGACGTTTAATTAATTTAGCTGCTGCTGAGGGACATCCTAGCGCGGTGATGGATATGAGCTTTGCTAACCAAGCTTTGGCGTGTGAATATTTAGTGAAGAATAAAGGATCGCTAGAACCTGGTATTCACTCGATTCCGACCGAGGTTGACCGAGAAATTGCGCGTCTGAAGCTACAAGCAATGGGAATTAACATTGATACTTTGACAGCAGAGCAAGAAGAATATATTAACTCTTGGACTGCGGGTACATAATTTTACCGACTGCGAATAAAATGTTGCGGGGCGTTGTTGGCAGCGCCCCGTTTACTTAAACAGGAAATTCAATCGTGGCTCGACTTTCTGTAGAATTACACCGCTACTTTTTTGAAGAAAAACGCCCCCCACAGGTGAATTTGTCACAAATACTGGCACTCGCCGGGGAACGTATATTCGGCTTTTTATTTGTGGTATTGTCTTTGCCCTCAGCTTTACCCGTACCTGCCCCAGGATACTCAATTCCGTTTGGGATCTTGCTTTTTTTACTTGCCGTACAGTTGATTATTGGAGCTAAATCTCCTTGGCTACCACCACGGCTGGCAAATCATCCAATCGCCTTAAGACAAATCCAAGGCATTCTAAAAACAGGAATTCCGTGGTTAAAACGCATTGAAGCGATCGCGCGTCCCCGTTTGAGTTACATCTGTACCAGTATCAGCGGGCGCGCTGTGATTGGTTGTGCGATTGCATTGATGGCAATTTCCATGATGATCCCGATTCCTGGTACAAATACGCTTCCAGCTATGGGGATTTTTGTGACTGGCTTTGGCTTACTCGAAGACGACGGCGCAATTAGTTTAGTTGGTTTAGTGTTGTGTCTTCTCGGCGCAATTTTTTCGATATCAATTCTCATTGCCTTGTTTATTGGTGGTGCAAGTCTTCTCGATTGGCTTAAAACACAGTTTTAGCAATAAGTCAACTATTTAATCAAGCCGTCAATCTAAAACTGGATCAGAATATAAACTTTATGCTCAATTGGATTACAGACACCATAAGTTCTCTGGGATATGTGGGAATTGGATTGTTGATGTTTCTAGAAAATTTATTTCCACCGATTCCCTCAGAATTAATTATGCCTTTAGCAGGGTTTACTGTTGCTAGAGGACAAATGCAGTTTATTCCTGCGATCGCGGCTGGAGTCTTGGGTACTGTGATAGGTGCATTACCTTGGTACTATGCCGGTAAAATTCTCGGAACCGAACGTTTACAACAGCTAGCAGACAAATACGGTAAGTGGATATCAATTTCTAGCAAAGATATTACTAAAGCAGATCGCTGGTTTGAACGCCACGGTGGTAAAGCTGTCTTCGTTTGTCGCTTAGTTCCTGGAGTGCGCACTTTGATTTCACTTCCTGCGGGTATCAGTGGAATGCATTTAGTGCCGTTTTTGCTCTATTCAACGCTGGGCACTTTATTATGGGTAGGTTTGCTGACTTATTTAGGTTACGTTCTAGGAGATAACTACGAACTAGTAGACGAGTATCTTGCTCCTGTTTCTAAAATTGTGGTTGTTACTCTACTTATCGCCTTCATTCTTTGGGTAATCAGAAAGAATATGCGGCGCTATAGCTAAGACTAAATCACTATCATCTAGTAACAATTTAAAGTCTTGAATACGATTTTTATTTACGAATCTGAAATGTGCTCCATCACTTCTTGAAGTTGTTGTATTAGTGGAGGCAAATCAGTTTGGATAGTTTTCCAGATAATTTCCAAATTTACTCGAAAGTATTCATGTACAACAATGTTGCGAATTCCTCGAATATCAACCCAAGGAATCTCTGGATAAAGAATTTCAATCTCAGGTAGGAGACTACCTGCTGCTTCACCAATAATTGCTAAGTTGTATAGAACCGCTTTTATCGTTTTTCTGTCATTTTGAAATTCTACAAAGCTCATATTTTTGGTGAAGTCTTTAATTTCAAGGCTTCACCAAAATATCTTGAATTCTAGCGCAATTTTTTAGAAGGCACGTACAACTTCCCGTAAGACAGGTTCTTGCAGATAAGACTTTAGCGAATCCGTTGTTCCTAAATCCACAGAACATTCTAAAATCTTCTCTAGATAACGCTGTAGTCTCACAAATGTCAACAGCCCAACAGGTTGCTCAAATTCCACTAGCAAATCAACATCACTCTCTGCCGACGCTTCATCTCTAGCAACGGAACCAAACAGCGATAATGATTTCACATTAAAATCCTTCAGTTTTGTCTGATGGGCTAGTAAAATTGCTAAAACCTCATCTCTTTTCATCTTGCTCAAGTCATCACCATCGTCATTGTAGCTCTAGACGCAAGCTTGATTTTGGCATAAACTCACCAAAGTAAATCTCAAATTTTAAAAAATGCGATCGCTTTTCGCACTGCAATTGCATGTAGTGCAGTGAAACAGTTACTGATACTGGTAACGTCAGATCAAGAATAATTCGTTTGGATACTACAGCTTGAAACGCTTTCATTACTGGCAACTTTTACCTTACGTTCAGCCGCAGTGGAAAACTATAGCGCAGGCTTTTGCTTGCACATTAGTATTTACTGTTTTTTGGCCTATACTCGCGTGGTTAGCAGGTCGCATTGCAGCCTATATTGGACAGGGAAATGTTACCGCGATCGCTCAAATTGCAGTTATCAGTGCTGTCGTATTTCTCAGTCAAAAGATCGCACAGTTCGGTCAAGATTCATTGATGGCAAAAGCTGCTTTATTTATTGCGTTTGATCTGCGTCAGCAAGTATATGCCCATCTACAGCGATTAAACTTAAGCTATTTTGAAACTGCTAAGACGGGTGACTTGTCATATCGTCTCACCGAAGACATTGACCGCATTGGGGAAGTCATCAATAAAGTCTTTCACGACTTTATTCCTTGTGTGTTGCAGTTGATTGTCGTTTTGGGGTACATGATTTATCTCAACTGGCAACTTACACTATCTACATTGATTATTGCGCCATTAATGGCAATTTTGATTGGTTGGTTTGGCGAACGATTACAGCAAGTTTCGCGCCGCAGTCAAAATCAAATATCAGATTTATCAGCATTACTGATTGAGGTTTTTAGTGGTATTCGTTTAGTGCAAGCTTTTGCTGCCGAAGATTATGCCTTAAGTCGCTTTCGTCAAGATGCGGAACGCAATCGTAAAGCGAAATACGCTGCAGAGAGATTAAAAGCGATTCAGTTTCCAGTCATTGGTTTTCTCGAAGCTATCAGTGCTTTAATATTATTGTTTTTAGGTGGTTGGCAAATTTCTACAGGGAACCTGACTGCTAGCGAGTTTGTCAGCTATGTCGCTGGTTTAGCATTATTAATTGATCCAATTTCACACATCACAACTAATTACAACGAGTTTAAGCAGGGACAAGCATCAGTAGATCGCATTTTTGAGTTACTAGCAATCAAACCCACTGTTTTAGAAAAGCCAAATGCGATCGCCCTTCCTCCTGTTACAGGCAAAGTAGAATATCGCCACGTCTGTTTTGCATATAAACCTGAACAACCCGTAATCAAAGACTTAAGCTTACTAGCGCATCCAGGTGAAAGAATTGCGTTTGTCGGTGCTTCGGGTGCAGGTAAAACGACGATTGTGAATTTGTTACCGCGCTTTTACGATCCGCTATCTGGTGAAATTTTAATCGATGGTATCGATATTCAAGATGTCACCTTGCGTAGCTTAAGACGACAAATTGGAATTGTCCCGCAAGAAACAATTCTTTTTTCAGGGACGATCGCCCAAAATATTGCCTTCGGTAAAACCGAGTTTGATCTCAACGAAATTGAGACAGCCGCTAAAATCGCGAATGCACATCGGTTCATTACGCAATTACCTTATGGTTATGACACTGTAGTCGGAGAACGCGGTGTCAATTTATCAGGAGGACAACGCCAAAGACTTGCGATCGCCCGTGCAGTGTTACTCAATCCGCGCATTCTCATTCTTGATGAAGCAACAAGCGCCCTAGATTCTGAGTCAGAAGCATTAGTACAAGAAGCTCTAGAAAGGCTAATGCATGGTCGTACAGTCTTTATCATTGCGCACCGTTTAGCGACGGTACGGCGCTGCGATCGCATTTTAGTCATCGAACAAGGGCAAATTGTCGAATCAGGTACACATGAGGAGTTATTGGCCCTCTCGCGCCGCTACGCCCGCTATTATTCCCAGCAATTTAATTAGTGGGCTTGCTAGTTGATGTTAACGTCGCGCAACTTGAGCAAACTTTGCAGAGCCAAGGATATGTATTGAATAGATGATAATAAACTAGAACAAAGCAGGGGCAGTCTGTAAATAGACCGCAGAGGAGATCTGAGGAGAAATAATATTCAATGTCAGCAAATAGTTTTGCTCAAAAATTATCTCAATTAGTTATATCGTTTGCTTGTCGCCGAAAGTGTCGATTATTACTTCCCCTGACACTGCTAGTTGATACCCTAGAGCATTGATCAGTTAATTCAAGGCGGTTTACGGCTGTTATAACCTATGGATGTTATTGATCGTGACTCAGAGTTAACAGTGTTTGGACTACCCGCTGAGCAAGGTAGATGGTTACTGATTCCTCTGGGTATGACTATCTTACTTTGTCTAGGGAGTGTTTACTCCTGGAGTATTTTTAGAAAACCCTTAGAAAATGAACTGAATATTAGTGCAACCGAAAGCCTATTACCCTATACTGTTGCTCTTGTTTTCTATGCTGCACTCATGCCGATTGCTGGCTGTTGTATCCCTCGGATAGGAACTCGCATCATGACGGCGATCGGGGGCATCGTAGTTGGCTTGGGTTATATTCTTTCAAGCTTTACCACTCATATTGGGATGATAGTCCTCACCTATGGTGTCATTGCTGGAACAGGAGTAGGTATTGCTTATGGTGTACCAATGGCTGTGGTTGCTCGATGGTTCCCCGACAAAAAAGGATTAGCCGTGGGCTTGACGATTATCGGTTTTGGGCTTTCCCCCCTGATCGCTGCTCCTGTAGCCAATTACTTAATTGGTAGATACTCGGTTAGACTAACTCTGCGGATTTTAGGCATCACCTTTACAGCGATTATTCTGGGAATTGCGATCGCCATGAAATTGCCTCCGCAAGACTGGTGTCCCCGTCGGATAGCTGTTCCAGTATCTACTATCATCCCGAGTTATCCTACGCATCTACTCAGATCTCAGTCATTTTATGGGCTATGGGTTTGCTATGCGATTGGTACTTTGATTGGATTGAGTGCCATTGGTATTTCGAGTCCAGTTGGTGAGGAGATGATTGATATCAATCCGAGATTGGCAGCAAGTAGTGTTTCTCTATTTGCGCTCTTTAATGGAGTCAGTCGTCCTTTGTTTGGCTGGTTAAGTGATCGCTTTAAACCTCATTATGTGGCGATTCTGTCTTATACGCTCATCTTGATTGCCTGCGTGTTGATGGCCAATGCTCAGAAAGGACAAATTGCCACGTATGTTATTGCCTTTTGCCTATTTTGGTTTTGTTTGGGAGGATGGTTAGCAATGGCTCCTGCTATCACCCTCCGGTTTTTTAACCCTGATCGGTATGTTCAAAATTACGGAATTGTGTTTACCGCCTATGGTACAGGTGCTTTGATTGGAACTTTGGTGACTGGACGAATTCGGGATTGGTTTGGTACTTACGTTTACGTATTTTATCTAATGGCTCTACTTGCCATTATTGGCATTGTTGTTGCCAACCTCATGCTCAAGCGCAGCGATCGCCTGTATTCGCAATGAAAACATAGGGTTAAACAAGGGCACAAAAAAATTCAACGTATTTTGTGGGTGGTGACTGAAGACACAGAAGTAGATATTGTTCAAAATATCAAATACAAATGTGATCTGAGTGCATTCACTCATCTAAAATCTGCCCTTGTGTAAAGACTTGGTTGAGTAGGAAAGGTGATTCAATATCTGGTAAACTTGCGATCATTTCTCAAAGCGTTTCCAAGTAACTTAACAAGTCTGCCATTTCTTTCGGACTTGGTTTGAACTGTGGCATAGGTGGTGTATCACCGCTGATGACTTGATGAATCAGACCAAAACGAGATTTACGCTTAGAAACACCTTGCAAACTAGGACCAACGTTACCATCGGCTTGCCAACCATGACAACCCGCACAGTTCATTTGAAAAATTGCATTTCCTTGTACCGGATCTCCTGTTAGTGACAAAACATTCTTAACATAAGGTTCAGAAACTCTTACCCTATGCACACCTACAACAACTAAAATTGTAGCTAGCAAAATCGCCAAAGCGATGAACGCAAGCCGTTGGAGTAGAATTTCTGGTTTAGCGAGCTGATTAGCCAAAAGCTGATTACTTGAATTGAGAATTCACAAAAATATTTATCTCCTAACACATAGCTTAAAAGTTCTTGATAGTGTTCGCAAGCAAAGTCAATTAAATCAGCCTGTGCAGTTAAGTTTTGTGTAGATAAATTAACTAACGCTCTGGTTTTCTCCTAACGCTAATTCAGTGTATGCTGGTAAAAGTCTATGATTGTTGGCTACTATTGGGTCAATTAAACCTTTTACAGTCTAAGCCACGAAGCGTGATTGCGCGTAGCGCAGCGCTTTTATGCGATCGCAACAGGAGATATGACATGGTTGAACCACTACTCGATGGTATTGTTCTGGGCTTAATAGTGATTACTTTGGCTGGTTTATTTTTTGCTGCGTATCAGCAATATAAGCGAGGCAAACAATTGGGTTTATAAGCTGCAATAGCCATCCGCTCAAGACTGCTAGCCCTTCTAATTGTTTTAGAAGGGTTTTTAAGGCTTTAGGTTGACTACACAATAGAAAGTAACAGCACTATTTCCGTAAACTTTTTCTCGACAGATTTCTAGTGTAGAAGGTTGCAACTTGGGCAGATCGGGATGATGTTCTACCGCAAGTTCGCCATTGTGATGCAATAATTGATAGTGTGCGATCGCCTGCATGACTGGTAAATATATATCACTGGCATAAGGTGGGTCGAAGTAGATGCGATCAAACTGTTGTCCTGAAAGTGTTTTTAACCGCTGCACGACATCTCCGCGCAAAACTTGAAAGGTTTGCTCTGGCTGTGCTACTCGTTGCCAATTTTCTTTAATAATTGTACAGGCACGGCTTGATTGCTCAATTCCCACCACTAAAGCTGCACCACGACATAACGCTTCTGCGCCCATTGAACCGTTACCCGCACAAAGGTCCAACCAACGACTACCAGCGATCGCACCTTGCCAAATATTAAAGACGGCTTCGCGTACCCTTCCTGTTGTTGGTCGGGTGTCTCTCCCTGGTAATGTTTTGATGAGACGATTGCCGTGAATTCGCATTAAAGAGGGGCTAGGAGTTAGGAAAATTGTAACTAGCATCTACTCTACAGCAATGTATATCTACACTGGTACGACAGTGCGAACTTGCTGCACGAAGTTGGAGAGGATTTGCAACCCAGCAGTTGAAGATTTTTCAGGGTGAAATTGCATTGCCATAAGATTGTCACGGGCGATCGCTGCTGTAACACTTTGACTACCATGCGTTACCGTTGCAGCTTGAATTGTAGAATCTTCAGGCTCGACATAGTAGGAATGGACAAAATAAACCCAAGGCTGCGCTGGTAAATTTTGCCATAAGGGACAATGAGGTTGAGTAAATTCTAATTGATTCCAACCCATATGCGGAATCGTAATTCCTGGTTCGCTGCTAAAGCGCCGTACTGTACCAGAAATAATTCCCAAACCAGGCTCTACACCTTCTTCACTACTATCAAACAAGACTTGTAGCCCCAAACAAATACCAAGAAACGGTTTACCGCTTGCGATCGCATCTTTGATTGGTTCCACCAAGTCACGGGATCTTAAATGCTGTACAGCAGGATCGAATGCGCCGACACCAGGTAACAATACAGCATCAGCTTTTGCTAATTCTATAGCTGAGTCAGTAATTTTCGGAGTCGCGCCAGCTTTTTCTAAACCTTTACAGACTGAGTGCAGATTACCCATGTCGTAGTCTATAACTGCGATCGCTGCCATCGGGCAGACCCCCTTTAATTATTACCCACTAAATTTATTGTAAGTGAAACTAACTCACTCTTAAACCACACCCTAACAGCATAGCAATCCTACATAATTCTCATGCGAATCCCTCTCTAACCTTCGTGTACTTTGTGGTTCCTTTCAAAAAAAGCTTACAACTCAAATGCCTCCTCAAATTCTGCTAACTTCATTTACAACATGGCTACCTCATCAAAAATCCAATTCATCCGACGATCTCATTGCCAAAATCCACGAGCTATATCTTACAAATAGCGATTTAAAACTACCGCTACTAACCGTTTTAAGAAGACTACCTGTTGATACTCAACAAGCCAGCAATTATGTCATCAGTAAAATTACTGAAATTCAACCCAATGCGATTATTTGTTGTGGTATGGCAGAAAGCCGATCACAATTAACTGTAGAATCTCGTGCCACTTGTGGAAATATCGCTTTGCGATCGCCAATTGATTTAGAACAACTGATTGCTGAGCTTTCTGTAACCCAAATCAGTCACGATGCCGGAAAATTTGTTTGTGAAGGACTTTATTTTGCTGTTTTGAACCATATCACAACACAGAAGTTAAACAGCCATTGTCTTTTTGTTCACGTACCAATTTTGACAGACGAGAATATCCAACAAGTAACAAAAGACTTCATATTAATTATTCAAAGGATGGCACTTTTATGAGCTATGTTGTGTCTTATTTTGAATTAACTACAACTTAACAAAAGGGTCGAGACAACTTTTCTGACCCTCATTCTATGACTGCTGTTATGCTGCCATTGTTACCCGTATTCACATTTGCTCAAGCTACACCTGCACCAACGCCACCGCAACAAGAAATCGTACAGCCGCAACAAGTACGTCCCTTACCAGGATCTTTAGATCGCGTTCCCGTCTTTAATAGCAATAGCCCCGAAGTCGTCCAAACTGAGGGAATTTTATTATCTACGTTTCCTCCCACTGGAAAACAAACCGCGAATGTGCACCTCAACTTCCCGTTTCAAGGACGATTTGATATTTTTGCGCATCACATCGCTAAAGCAACTTCTCCAGAAGACTTACGCACGCTTTATCTGGGAGTTTTGCTGCATAATCCAAGTACGCAACCTGTTACAGTCGATGTTTTACAAGCCGCAAGTTATTTAAGTCAACCTGACGCACCGTTTATCGAGTTACCACCTCAAACTGAAAATCCTTTAGGAACAATCTTTGCAGGACCAGGCGATCGCGTCATGAATGATATTCTACGCGGAAGGCGACAGTCAATATTTCCTGCGCAAATTACTATTCCACCACAGCAAAGTCAGATGTTACTTAATTTACCAATTCCTGTACAAACGTTAGAACCACCAATTAATGGACGTTCTACTTTGATGCGGCTACGTAGCAGTGGGAGAGTTTACGCCGCAAGTTTGGCAATGTATGCTAAATCTAATCCTGATGGAAGTGAAAGAGCACCAACTTTAGCCGAATGGCAACAACTATTAGAAACAGGAAATTTAGCAGAACCTCGCGATCGCGCTCCGACTCCTCCCCAAGCAGGTGGTAAAGTGATTTATGGTCGTGTTGCTGGAGTTGCGCAAGGTTCTCAATGGCAAGCTCAACTTTTTGATAGTCCTAGTGTGCAATATCTCAGTATTCCTGAGCGGGGACAAGCGTTTTCTTATGGTTTAAGTACCTTAACTGCAGGAAGACAAGGGACAAATCAAGTCCAAAGTGCGCCATTGTTGGTACGTTATCCTGATACTGCCTATCAAGCACACGGTAATTATGGCATTGAATACAACCTGAGTTTGCCGTTGTACAACAATACTAATCGACCTCAAACAGTAAGTGTATCGCTACAAACACCACTTAAAGAAGACGAATTAACCCAAGGGGGATTGCGGTTTTTGATTCCGCCTGCAACTCAAAACTTCTTTCGCGGTACAGTACGACTACGTTATAGTGACGATCGCGGTTTACCTCAAACTCGGTATGTTCACTTGGTGCAAAAAAGAGGACAAGCAGGAGAACCACTTATATTATTGAATATGCCACCAGGCGATCGCCGACTCGTACAAGTTAATTTTCTCTATCCGCCAGATGCAACGCCACCACAGGTGTTGACTATTCAAAATATGGGACAGTAAAAGAGTAAAAGAGCAGAGGAAAACTAAGATTAGGGCTTTTGAAAGCCGAGTGCTGCTTTCTTTTTCGTCTTTTTCGATTTTGACTTGTTTACTTCTGCGACGGCTTCTTCAAATAAGTTGTGCAAATGAACTGGGACGCTGGCGATTTCTGGTAAATCTGGTACGAGTGGTTTATCAAATTCCTCTAGCCACGATTCTAAATCGCGGTCGATTTGAAATGGACGCTGAAGTACACTTTGCAGGACTTGTTCAAGTTGTGTAGGATACTTCTGCGCTAGACGTTGCCAAACAAATGCATTAATTTTGGGGTCTTCAAGATAGTTGCGAATCAGTTTTTCTGCGCCTTCGACCGTTTGCCAATCTTCGGCTTCTAGTAACGCCACGACACGATGATAGGTAGGTAAAAACATTTGTCCCCAACGGGGATGCGATAGTGCTGTTACCTGTTCAGCTTTTTTGAGTTCAGCAGGTAAATCGACTTTTTGCATCACCATTTTAGCTGTCGTTTTGTTTTCAAACAATTGAGCGACTTTGCCGTCTAAGCCTGCTTCTGCGGCGGCAGTTTCAAGTTCCTCTTGATCAATTCCTGCTTCTTGTGCAACTTCTGCAAGTGTTTTAGATTCATCAATACCTGCTGCTGCTAAGCGCTGTTGCATTAAGACTTCTTGAAATTCAGCGATCTTTTTATTGAGTTGATACCCTGGCATTGATACTTCATCACTACCAAAGAAATCGATAAATTGTTGGTGGTAACGCGCGACAGATTCCCAAGCTGCGGCGAGTAAGTCCGGCGCGTCGCTGTAGAGATGCTTTTTGTAATTGTCTTTGAAATTTCCAATAGCTACTGCTAGTTTTGGTTTACCTAATCTACCCAATGGCGTACAAGGTCCCGAAAACGTCCAACAAGTATCTGTAACTGGCGAAATTCGTGTTAATAAGATTTCTCCTTCTTTGTAACGGCGGATTTCATCTGCAAATTGAGCATTATCAGGTTTAACAGTATAGTGTTTAGCTGTTAACCAGTTCATTAGCTCAAATCCATCAGGCAAAATTTGCGTAATCGCAAATAAGCCCATAAAACTACGACGCCAACTTTTCACTAGCTGACGATCACTTTGCGATAATTCCGGATGATGTTCGATAAATAAGTCTATTGGTGTTTTGTCACCAACTTGTCCTTCGCTCAAAAAGCTATCAACAATAATGTCCTGTTGCGCTTTATTTCCTCTGTCGCGCTGCGCCTGCTTTGCTGCATAAGCTTCAAGCGCAGCTGCTAAATCCCCTTCGGCTTCTAAAACAAAATCGAGTAAGGCTTGTTTTAGTTGGTGCGATCGCTCTAATGCTGCATCCACAACTTATTATTCTCTCAGTTCAACACTTTAATAGAGTATAAGTTCTCTTTCCGACTAGCAGGGTATTTCCTAACGTTTATGAGCAACAAACTCGATATTAGTAGCAATGTATTTGAGGAAAGTGTTTTCAGTCAACCATTGGTCAAGTAGTTCAAACTGATGGTAGTTGGCGTATGCTACTCTATTTTTTGGAAAAAGTTGTCTATGCCAGATATCAAGAATTTGGAAATTAGTTTGCTCAAGGAGTTGTTTAACTTTTTTCTTACTATACAAGCGAGCGTGATAAAAATTCCCACGTAAATGAGCTAAATGCTGCGTCCAAGAAAGGTGATAAGGCAAGAAAAAGCAGAAAAAAAGTCCACCTTGTTTTAAAATACGATGAATTTCTCGCAAAGATTCTAAATGATGAGGAACGTGTTCTAAAACACCAAAGCTTAAGACAACATCAAAAGATTCATTTTCAAAAGGAAGCAGATATGAGTGATTTAAGCAAATGACTTCCAAAGATTCTGCTTCCACAATAGGTGTATTTTGACCAAAAGCTGAATCACTATTACCTAGGACATCACAGCTAGTAACACCCGCACCCATTTCTTTTAGTAAAAATGTAATAAATCCTTTTCCACAACCCCAATCAAGTATCTTTAAACTACGCAGACTTCTATCCAACCATTTTGAAGAGAAATCACTGACATAATCTGTAAGATAAAGGTAAATATTTTGAGATGCAGGATTCTGCAAAAATGCATGACTGTCTAAATCCGCCGATAAATCTATTAATCTTTGATTTAAAGGTAACAGCTTCTGGAAGTGGATTTTTCGGAAAAGAACTAAGTCACTACCATGCATTTACTTAAATCCCGTCAATCCATCTATAACAAAAACCTTCTTCAACATTACCAGTTAAAGAAGGAATTTAGATGAACCTGGCACGGAGCTATTGTACCGCAGGGCTACCCCCA
>NZ_MRCC01000035.1 GCF_001904655.1 Chroogloeocystis siderophila 5.2 s.c.1
CGAGCTTCGTCTCCCAAAAGCTAGGTGAGTTTGACCGACTTTTGCAAGAGACCTAGTTTACCGTTGCAAGCAGCAGTGTCAATAGTACGTAATCTTCCAGATAAGATAACGTCGCAAGCAGAGTGGATATCTTGAGGTATACCTACGGCTGTCGCAAAATTATTCGCTGTTCCTCTAGGAATGATACCAAGCGGAATTTGTATGTTTCTTAACGCAGCAGCGACATCAGCAACAGTACCATCACCTCCAGCAGCAATAATGACATCTGTATTCTGCTCAACTGCTACACTGATGGCTTGAGGAATATCGTGTTTTTTATTATGAGCAGGGTGAATATCTAAGTCGATTTTTGACCCTAGTGTTTCTCTAATTGCTGTTAGCTCTTCTACAGGATTTCCTTGTCCTGATGATGGGTTGAAAATAAGACAAGCTGAGCGAAACATAAAACAACTACCGTAAGTATACTGAGTGTTTTAGAGAAATTGCGAGTATTCAATGAAGCGCTTTTAAAAAATAAAGATTTGTAACTTTATGTTATGTAGACTTCAACTTTTCAAGTGATTAGGTTTGATTTTGAGTTATTAAAAGTTTAATTTTCATCTGTATAAAGGTAGAAAAAATATTTTATATATTTAGAAGCAGATAAGTTATTTCTTATACTAAATAACTTATTAACAGCTATCATAATTGAAGTTAAAATACTCTACATATAAGCTTTTTTCAAGCTAAAAATAGCAGTTTCTCAAGTAGTACTCTTTAAGATAGATGAAAAATCAATACTTCTTTGTCTAACTAGGTATATGTTAAACAAAAATCATCAGGAGGTTAGTATGACTACTAACACTAATACTCAAGCTCTTAGCGATTTAGAGTACGATTTACTGACTGTACTAAAAAACAAATCTGAAGCTGTTCAAGTTTACAATACATATATCTTGGATGCACAACAGTCAGGTTCTCAACCTTGCGTAGAATTGCTAAAACAGTTGCAGCAAGAAGATATGCAGCACGCGCAACGAGTTCGCCAGCATCTTCAAGAAGTTATGCAAAAAGGCAAAATGTAGAAGTCGGTTCGTAACTTATAGCAGATACAGTGCGATCGCTTTTACCAGCAATAATAAACTCCAGCTAGAGTTGCTTTAAGCAATGTTACTAGCTGGATTAGCTAATTATTTAATCTGTCCGAAACTGTTCAACTTCTTCGCTGTAACGAATGGGTAGAACGTACTCTAAATTTTCGTGAGGGCGGGCAATAACATGGGTAGAGATGACTTGTCCACCATTGACACGATTGGCTGTATCAACTCCAGCAGCAATCGAAGCTTGAACTTCAGCAACATCACCTCGGATAATAACTGTTACGCGACCACTACCAATCTTTTCGTAACCTACTAATGTAACCCGTGCAGATTTTACCATCGCATCTGCTGCTTCCACTACTGCGGGAAAACCCACAGTTTCAATCATTCCAACTGCAATTGACATATATTTCCTTGATTAATTAAGTTTGCACGGTGTGACGAATTACTCAATGGTTAGGACGCTGAATAATTGTTTCCATGACTCGTTTTCTAGCCCCAGGCTGAATTCCAAACACGCGCACATAGTCGTTTTCGTGATCTGCCAAGCAAGATTCTAAAGTTGCGATCGCCTCGGATTTGTCTTGAGGTTGAATCACAGTGCCACTTTGCCAAGAACCGGTACGGAAACGGCGTTGATCGACATATTCTACACCTACAGGATATCCTTGCGCAAGAAGAGATTGTACTTGCTCAACAACCTCTGAATCTATTGTAGTTGCAGTTTGCGTTTTACTGGAATTGTATCCGTTACTGATTTGACGAGGCTGATTGACTTCAGCATTTCTTTTAGTAGAACCATTTCCACTTTCATACTGAGTAGTCGGTGTAGGTGTAACTTGGCTTCTATTCGGTTGTGGATTTGATGCACCAATATTATAAGCAGCAGCTAATCGTAACTCTTGTAATCTCCGTTGTTCATTTACGATCAGCTTACCTTGTTCGATTAAATGAGAAAGGCTAAAGTCTGGCTTTCTAAAGCTGGGTGGTTTTTCTGCGCTGTTAACGACTTGTTTACCGACTCGATTAAATCCTACTTTTTCGATAAAGTCTAAAATCTGTTCGTCGTAAATACGCGATCGCAATGCCCCATAAAAGTCAATTGATTGTTCTAAAAACGTATCTACTAGTTTCTCAACATCAGATTTAGACAATTCATCAGGTTCAAAAATTCCGCCAACAATGCCAATTTTATCTTCCCGATTGGGTTCCCAATAAAACTTCTCCATTCTACCATCACGCACGAGTGGAGCATAAAGGGTAGTCAAATCGTTACCCGTAACAATAATCGGAACGCGGGGTAGTGGCTTATCGTCATAACTCCCAGGCAGTTGTACGTTAGTGGGATTATCGGCAATATTCATTAACGTACCATTAACTAGCTGAGTATTAACGGTATATTGAGTCGCTTGGTCAAATCTACCCGCACCAGCATCTAAGTCATTAATCATTAGTATCGCCATTTTGCCACGAGTCCGAATTAAATCTGCGGCTTCGCGATATCGCAGGCGAAGTAATCGCGCTGGATCGCCTGCATCTGGGCTTTCTAATTCTCCACCCGAAACATGAACTGCTTCAACGCCCATCAGATCGAACACGAGTTCGCATTGAAAAGTTTTTCCTTCTCCTTTATGTCCGTGAATACCTAAAATGAGTGGAACGCGAACGCCTGGTAAATCAAGAAAGTTTTTTGTAATATGGACAGCAAGCTTATTTAAGAAACGAGGAGCGATGTAATATCCCATAGTATTGGTTACAGTTGTGTAATTGCTATTTTTCAGTTAAAGAATAAGTAAAACGTGGTGTAGGCGTCTTGCCTGCCAATGGTTTTATATCAAGCAATGTGACGTATAATAAACTGCATTCATTAGTCTTTGAAATACTTATTTAGAGTGAGTGCAAAGCAGTAGAGACAGAAAAACTTGTTTAAAGCAGATTTATTCTTTTATAAATTTATGGTGGAGATACAGCAGTACTACAATTCTGGCAACAAATCTTCTGCGCAGCTAAAACCAATAAATTTGTAACGTAGCGGTAACTTCCATCAAGCTGCATCAGCTAGTACCTGCATCATGAGAACTTTTGAGTTTCATATTTTGAACACTATTACTTAACAACTTACCATATTTTGGTGTATATAAGTGCGATCGCTTTGCCTTCAAACTAACAAGATTTATTTATAACTTTGATAACTAAAGAGAATCATCATCTATCTATAGTAAGATTTCTTAGTTTAAAGAATGACTAATCACGAAGTAAAAAAATGAACCACTTGTATGAAAATAGAAAATAGACATCAAAATTTTTAAGTAATTTGCTTTAGTAGTATGGTTAAGCAACTGCCTGAGAACGATAATAGTAAACTGTTCGTGCTTAAAATGCGATCGCTAAATCGTTCTCGCTTAGGAAGGCAGATTGTCAAGTTAGCTCTATGCTTTTTGCTAGGTATCTTAATCTTGTTGATACCAGGATTGCAACTACAACTAACAGCAGTACCATCACAAGCAATTGTAGAACAAAACACAGCTACAACTGAGCAAGGAATTCCCAACCGCCAAGAACTTGAAAGCTTTATGGACGAATTCTTTGCCGAACAAATGGAGGAATTGCACGTTCCTGGTGCAACCGTTGCTTTAGTGAAAGATGGTGAAGTCTTTTTTACGAAAGGTTATGGCTACGCTGATATAGACAAGCAAATGGCAGTTACGCCAGATCAAACAGTTTTTCGCGTCGGTTCAGTGTCTAAACTCTTTACCGCTACAGCAATTATGCAGCTTGTAGATCGAGGTTTATTAAATGTAGAAGACGACGTTAATAAATATCTTCAAGATTTCCAGATTGAGAGTACTTATCCAGATCCTATCCGAGTGCGGCATTTGCTTACACATACGAGTGGTTTTAGTCAACACTATATTGGCATTGCAGCCAGAAGTGAAGCAGAAAGGCTATCACTAGCTGAATATGTTGAGGAATATCAACCACCCCGCGTGCGTCCAGCAGGAGAACTTTATAGCTATTCTACATACGATTCTGACCTTGCGGGTTACATTGTTGAAGTTGTTTCAGGTGTTTCTTATGAGGAATACGTGACACAAAACATTCTGCAACCGTTGGATATGCAGCGTAGTACCTTTAGTCAAACTTTGCCAGAACAATTAGCGACTAACCTCGCAACAGGTTATGAATACGAAGATGACAGCTATGAGACAACGCCATATTTGTATCTAAATATTGTTCCGGCTGGCGGAATGAGTACGACAGCGACAGATATGACGCACTTTATGCTGGCACATTTACAAAATGGACGTTATGGCGAACAGCGGATTTTGAGTGAAAAATCTGCACAAGAAATGCGACAGCAACAATTTACCGATCATCCTAAGTTACCTGGAATCGGCTACGCTTTTCACGAAAGGTTTAAAAATCGCCAACGAATATTAGCGCATAGTGCAATTTTTCTGGGATATACAGGTTTGCTTTCTTTGATACCCGATCAAGATCTAGGGTTGTTTATCGCCTACAACAAATTCGATCCCAAATTTCACGAACGTTTGACGAGTCAGTTTTTAGATCGCTTTTATCCTGTAGCTGAAGCTGAAGTACCACAACCGTTAGCAAATCATCACAATCGACTGCGGCTTTTTACAGGAACTTACCGCGATTTTGAGTATCCAGAACACACAATCGCAAAAATTAGTTCGCTGTTTAATCATGTTAGTGTTAATGCCAAAGACGATGGCACTTTAGAAGTCCATTTTCCGGAAGGATTCTTTGCAACTATACCCCCGCAAGATAACTTTGTGCGGCTGCTAGAGGTAGAACCATTAATATTTTACCGTTACAACGACGACGATTTTGTCGTTTTTGAACAAAGCGATCGTGGAAATATCACCCATATGTATCATCCACTCGATCTTGGCCCTGCTGGGTTTGAGAAGTTACCTTGGTATGAAACAACTTATTTTCACATCCCACTGGCAATTTTCTTTCTAATTGCTTTTCTCTCCGCCATTTGGGTAGGAATTCGTAACATTATACAGCGTCGCTCTCAATCTGCACAACAGCATAAACCTATGGCAAGTTGGGCATGGTTAGTTGCAGGTTTAGTGAGTTTACTTTATTTAGTGTTTCCTATTAGTATGGGTTTGGCACTTTTACTTAACGAGCCTACCGATTTGATTTACGGAGTGCCATTAATTATGGTTGCATTACTATGGATTCCGATAGTAGCAGCTTTAATATCAATTTTACTACCAATTTTTGCAGTTCTCGTCTGGCAAAAACAATATTGGTCATGGTGGGGACGACTACATTATTCTATCATCACTGTAGCTATTTTAGGATTTATCCCCTTTTTAGATTACTGGAATTTACTTGGTTTTCGGTTTTGAGTTGTTGATACCGTAAATTAATCCCACCGCACTACTTAATGCTAAAACATTGATAAACTGAATCGAAGACAGAAAACCACCGCCATCGGTACGTTGGTACTGATATAAGTTCAAGGGTGTATCTGGAATTCCTAAAGTCAAAGTCTCCACACCAAGCATCGACAAAATGACAGGTAGCACAAAGCCCAAGCCTAGCCAAATGACAACCAGGCTGATCGCAAAACCTGTCAAAAAATTCCAGAATAAATTATTTGCCGAATGCGCTACGCGGCGATCGCCTGATTTACCATAGATGCGTAAGCCAATGACTGTATCTTCTGCTAGGATGTGGCGGGGGTAGCGCCAAACAATCGAACTTACCCACACATCGACAATAGCACCTGCTGCATTGATTGCAAGTGCGATCGCTAACCAAGGTGTCTGCAATCCAACCATCAGCAATACACCTAAAATTGAAATGATCGCGAAGGGTGCAAGCGTAATCTGTAAAAATTGATTGCGCGTGAAAACTTTGCTCGAAGTTGCATAAGCATAAGGTAAGACAAAGTGCGATAACCCTACTCCATAACGCGGTTTACCACCATAAATTGACATGACTGCACCGTGAATAAGTTCGTGCAAGACAATTGTTAAGACAATGAGAAGTAATGTTCCTAGCCAACCCTGCACTTGCGAAAATGCAAAATTAATGTCTTGATTCGTTCCTGTCAAAAAAGCATAAATTGCTAAGAAAACTGGTAAAAATAAGAAAAACCCTCCTGTAGCCAGAAAGAAAAACTTGGCGGCTAAAGGACGAGTTACTGTTAATTCATCTAATATCTGATAACCACGGTGTTGCATTTTTTGGTTATTCAAGGAAGTAGGATTCATTCTTCGCTTCCTAGTTTATTTGTTTAATCTGGTTATAGTTTCCTGTTGTTTTTGCTGCAGAATTGGCAATAAATTGCGAAGTTCTATAGTATAAATATCTATGGGCAAATCAACTTATACATTCATCAATGATCTAATAACTTACGCCACCTACGAATTTGCTTCTAAAAAAGCTATATTTTAAGATTTATCTCCTTCTTAGATTACTGGAATTTACTAGGGTTTCAGTTTTAACTGATATTTTTTTGCAATCACTGCTTTAATTACGTTAACGTAGCGGGGATATTCAAGTGAAAATTTATACTGCTTTACTAGCTTTACCAATATAATTAATTGAAGTATCATCATTGATAGTTACATTAAATTTGTTTGTTTTTTTAAATTGTATATATTTAGTAAGGTCTAATCTTAAAGCTTCGCCAAATATATCAAATCCTCTAATTTCTATCTCCTCAAAACCACTGTTTTCTAATAAATTGATGAGTTCTTCAGGCTTAATGAACTTATTCCAGTCATGAACACCTTGTTGAATTTCACCTAAAATATTTTCCATTAACCAAATCATCACCAATTTTGACTTAAAGTTGCGATTAATTGTATCAAAGAAAAACAAACCATTTGGTTTCAGAATCCGAAATATTTCAGAAACCACACAAGGAACACTCTCAACGTGTTCTAAGACATCTACGCATACTACTACATCAAAATAATTTTCTGGATACGGCATATCTTCTGCCATTCCATAGCAGTAATTTATTTCAAAGCCGCTATTAACAGCATGGTTTGTAGCAGCTTCAACGCATTTTTGAGATTGATCGATGCCATATACGTCAACTCCTAATTCTGCCATGAATTCACAAGAAAACCCACCACCGCAGCCAACATCTAAAGCTTTTAATCCTTGCCAATCTGAAATATAACGACTGAAGAATTCAAATCGAGGCTGATTGAGGTAATAAAGGTGATAAATTTTAGCATCTTCATCCCACCAGTTATCAGCATTAATATCGTAAAATTCTAAATCGTTTTTCTTCATAATTATGTTGATGATTAACTTTAAATCTTATACTACATCAAAGCTACAATTGTACCCTCATTGATAAATTTGAAATTACGAATTGTTATTGTTTTCTACAACTTTATCTTGCTGTTGATGGAGTGAGGTTGGTAGCGAATTGCGAAATTCTAGAGTATAAATATCTGTTGGTAACTCTATTCCTGCATTCATTAATGACTCTTTAATGACTTGCGCTACCTGCGAAGTTGCTTCTAAAAAAGCCATACGGCGCGAATTCACCCAAAAGCGAACTTCAATATTTACAGTACTCGGTGCGAGTTCGCGAACTAAAATTTCTAGCGGTTGACTCACTTCTACACCATTAATCATCAAAACAGCATCTTTAATAATCTGTTTTGCAGTATTAATATCCGCAGCATAATCAATTCCAACAATTACCGAACTGCGACGTACTGGGGAAGCTGTATTATTAGTAATGCTCGCTTGAAAGACTTCTTGATTAGGGACGTAGACCATCCGCCCATCATAAGTTTGAATTGTTGTTGCGCGGAGTTGAATTTGAGTAATTGTGCCTTCAAATTCTTTAATGACGACTTGATCGCCGAGTCGAAATGGTCGGGCTGCGAGTAAAATGACACCGGAAATATAATTACCAAGAATATCTCGGAGACTAAAACCAATTGCAACCGTAGTTAATCCTAACGTACCGAGTAACGCGGTAAAATCAAGTCCTAAGACTCCCAGAGCTACTACTGAACCAATGACCCATACGCCACCGTATCCTAATTTAGCAATGAGAATTTCGCTACTGCGATCGCCTTCGGTACGCTGCGCCCAACCGTAAGCAACTTGTCGTACTCCACGTGCGATCGCCCATGTCAACACAACAACAATTAAACCACCAATAATCGAGGGTAAATTATCAATAATATCGCGCAGTAACTCGCGCATTGTCATATTAACACGCTGGACAACATCAATCGCTAATGGTCGTTGTTCAAAAGCTTGATTAAGTTCACTTGCCCATTGCTGCGCTAATTCTTCTACCGTAACTCCGAAATCCTCTGCATCTTGCTGCGTGACTGTCATCAACACGCGATTATTAACTTGTAATGTTGCGATGTTGCGTTGCGGACTTGTTTGTACAGTAACGCTTCCAACAGGTTGCGATCGCGCTAAGACACTAGCAATTCGGCGATTGATAATTTGGGTACGTTCTGTTGCATCAAGTTCTGATAAACTACCCACTTGAAAAATTGGTCTACCGCGTACTAAAACATCTGCAAAAAATATTCCATCTACAGAAGCTTCTGTAGGTGAATCTGGAGGAGTTTCAATTATAGGAATGTCTTGGGCTAAACTGATATGACTTTTAAGTATTATCAAGCTAGTGAAAAACACGACGATGCGTATCTTATTAGCTTGTTTACGCTTGCCCATTCCTGACTCTCTACTACACACTTATAAACACAACAATAACTCTTTTTCTTACTTTGCGTTCTTTGCGTACTTTGCGGTTCGTTTAATTAATACAGTGGGCAATGCCCACCATACCATCTAATAACGGAAAATTCCTGCGATTGGTGACTTACCTGGTACAGATTCAGGATCAACCGCATAAACAGTACCACTATTTATTAAAGTATGAATTGCGGCTAAATCCATCAAATCTTCATCACCTGTTTGCTGTTCGTCATGAATTTCAACTTGATTCTTCTCTGGATCGAAGCTACCCCACTTTTGAATGCCAATTCCTACAAATAACGAATCAACGCGCTGAAAGTAGGCAGCAGGAACAACTTCTGATATATTATCGCTTGTTTGCCCTGTTCCAGCTAATTCTTGATAGCGTTCCACAAGTTTTTGTTGATTTTTTTCAAAATGAGGTTGTACCACTTCCCAAGCTTGCGCGTGTAATTCTTCAGGTTTTGAAATGTCAGGATTACCTGTGACACCACCATCGATTAAATGAGGGTAGTTATTCGCTTCTTTGTAAATTGGAAATAAGTATTCTACTCCAGCTAAAACAAGCGGACATTGTTGGTTTTTGAGCAATTCTTGAATACCTGAATCTACTTGACGGAAGTAGCGCAAAATGTTTTCTTTTTGATCGTCTTCGCCTGCACCTTGTCCGTGGAAGATTGCAGCACGGTCGCCGCCACCACCTTGCGATGTTCCTGTATGAAACTGAAGTTGCTTTTCAGGATCGTCGTAGCGTAATGCTTCGGCAATACTTTGCGGTACATCTTCTAATTCAATTTCGCTGACGCTATAACGTGTTCCTTGAAAAAGGCGAATTTGATTTTGACTGAGTGCAAGTAGATAAAATCTTCCATCGTTGGTTAATAGCTGTAATAGCGGCTTGAGGTGAAAGCGATCTGTTACGACAACTAATTCATCAAAGTTGAGTGGAACTTGGTAGTAGCTAAAGAAATTATCGGCAATAAAAATTGCAAGTCCATCGCTTTGATGTTGCCAAAATTGATAATCATCGAGTTCTTGCGCTCGTGCTAACATATCTCTTGCATCTTGCGGGCGCATTCCTGTTTCAATTAATTTATCTTCAGCTTCTTTGAGTAAGTTTTTGAAGCGAATCGGATCTTGCTGTGTTTGAGTTCCTAGTTTATGCGTAGGCATATAAATGGAAACACACGTACCTTTGGGTTGTTCTATTAATATTTTTGCTTCTTCGATTGAAAATAATTTCATGCAATTTCCTCTTACTTGTTTAAAGAATTAGTATAGCAATCTTGTTTGGGGTATGAGATTTTTTAACGAATCACTACAGGCACAAAGGAGTGCAGTTCAAGGGAGGCTCTTGTAAGTAATGTAATGCTGTTATAAATGTTTAATTATGGACAGGGTACAGGATACCTTTATATATTAAATGTTTTGTTTTTTATTGACTTCCAACTAACTTGGTATATATTTTGCCTGCTGTCTATCTAATGATTGAACTTTGTAGTCGATAATCAATGCGGCAAAAAATACATCTATCTTAAAGTTGATATTTCCAAAAAGCGAAAATAGAAGATAAGAGATTAGCGACTGGTAACTCAAGGATAAATGTTGATTTTTAGTAGATAGTTAATATTTTCTTAACGTTTCTCTGGTAATTTACAGAAGTATGAATGTAGCACACAATCAAAATGCTTTGCACAATTTTTGACAAAGTATTCAAATAGCTTGTCCAACTAACTGCCTTTTTTTAAGCAATAGGTCTGTTTTATACAGAAGGTTCGCTGTAATTTGTCAATATTGCAGATATATCACTTATGGATTCATTTAAGTTCCAACTACTTCACGCTGCTGATTTAGAAGCTGGGATTTCTTCTTTAGAAGACGCACCTAGATTCTCCGCAATAGTTAATGGATTAGAGTCAGAATTTCCCGATCAAACATTACTCATTTCTTCAGGTGATAATTACATCCCTGGACCATTTTTGTTTGCTGGCGGAGATCCTAGTTTAGTAGATGTTTTAGGTAATCCTAGTGCAGGTAGAGCAGATATCGCTTTGATGAATGCGATCGGTTTTGATGCTTCAGCATTGGGTAATCATGAATTCGACTTAGGGACAAATTTTATTGCAACTCTTCTCGCTGCTGATGGCGATTATCCAGGTACTCAATTTCCGTACCTCAGTGCCAATATTGACGTGAGCACAGATAGTAACCTAGCTCCATTCGTAGTTCCCGATGGACAGCCGCCTCAGTCTAACAGCATTGCTAAAAGTGTCGTTTTTGAACTTGAGGGCGAATTTGTTGGGGTTGTCGGTGCAACAACTCCGCTTTTGGATACAATTTCTTCTCCTGGTGATGTCACGATTATTCCTCCTGATCCAGAGGACTTTGATGCACTAGCAGCAGAGATTCAAACAGCAGTAGATGAATTGACAGCTCAAGGAGTCAATAAAATTATTTTAACTGCTCATTTACAGCAGTTGTCGGTAGAACTGGCGATCGCCGAAAGATTGCGTGATGTAGATATTATCATTGCTGGTGGCTCAGATACGATTTTAGCTGATGAGACGGATCGCTTGCGTGAAGGAGACGAGGTTCAAGGGCCCTATCCTATCTTGAGACAATCTGCAAGTGGTGAACCCATAGCGATCGTCAGTACTGATGGTAACTATACATATGTAGGACGTTTAGTTGTTGAATTTGATAGCAACGGGATTTTAATTCCAGATAGCATTGATCCATTGATTAGCGGTGCGTATGCTACTGATGAACAAGGTGTTATAGATTTACGCGATCTTGTTGCGAATCCTGATGCGGTTGTTGCCGATTCTCAAGTTGTAGATATAGTGACATCTGTAGGCGCAGTCCTCACTGAAAAAGACGGTAACATTTTTGGTCGCACTGAAGTATTTCTAAATGGACAAAGAGAAGATGTCCGCACTCAAGAAACAAATTTAGGCAATCTCTCAGCAGAGGCGAATTTAGCGACTGCACGCGAAATTGATGATGCAGTTGTGATTTCGATTAAGAATGGAGGTGGAATTCGAGCATCAATTGGTGCAATTGGTTCAGAAGAAGGCGATCGCGTACCGCCCCCAGCTAATGAATTAACTGGTAAACAAGCAGGCGAAATTTCCCAATTAGATATTGAAAACGCTTTACGCTTCAATAACGAACTTAGCCTCCTAACATTAACTGCTGAACAACTTGTTGCAGTACTTGAACATGGAGTTGCTGCAACTGCGCCAGGCGCTACTCCAGGAAGATTTCCGCAAGTGGCAGGATTGAGTTTTAGTTTTGATCCTAATTTAGAAGCAGGTAGTCGCGTGCGATCGCTGGTTGTGGAAACCGCAGACACGCCTACGATCGTCGTCCAAGATGGCGAGTTAGTTGTCGATCCCGAACAAACTTTTCGTGTTGTCACGCTAAACTTCCTTGCTGACGGTGGTGATGGCTACCCATTTGACGAATTTATCGCGCAAAATTCAGAATTAGCTAATCGAGTCGATCTTATAGCTTTAGATATTGATGCTGGCAATGCCACCTTTACCGACCCTGGTACCGAACAAGATGCTTTAGCTGAGTATCTCTTAGCTAACTTTAGTGAAGAACCTTATGATGTTGCGGATGTTGGTCCTGGACAAGATTCTCGAATTCAGAACCTTAACGAACGCAGCGATACTGTAATTACACCTTTGATTGGTGCATCGGATGCGATTAGTTTAGCTCCTATTGGCACTTATGAAACAGGCATTTTCGATGAAAGTGCCGCCGAAATTGTCCAGTACGATCCCAAAACCCAACGTTTATTTGTTGTCAATGCTAATCAAGCAACCGTTGATGTTTTAGATATTAGCGATCCGACGAATATTCAAGCATTGGATTCAATTTCTTCGACTGCTTTCGGTGGTATTGCTAACAGCGTGGCGATTTTTGATGGTGTCATTGCAGTAGCTGTGGAAAATGAAAATACACAACTACCAGGTAAAGCAGTTTTCTTTGATGTTGATGGTAACTTTTTAAGTTCCGTACAAGTTGGGGCGCTACCTGACATGATTACCTTTACTCCTGATGGAAGTAAGGTGTTAGTTGCGAATGAAGGCGAACCAAATGATGATTACACCATCGACCCTGAAGGTTCGGTAAGTATTATTGATGTCTCTGGTGGTTTTGAAAACCTGACACAAGATAACGTTACAACCGCCGATTTTAGAGCTTACAATGACCGTCGTGACGAATTAATCGCCGCTGGCGTGCGTATTTTTGGACCTAATGCCACTGTTGCCCAAGATTTAGAACCTGAGTACATTCAAGTTTCCGCAGATTCTACAACCGCGTGGATTGCGCTACAAGAAAACAATGCGCTAGCAGTACTGGATATTGCTTCGGGAGAAGTAACCGATATTTTACCATTGGGTTTCAAAGATCATAGTCTCCCTGGTAACGGTTTAGACGTTAGCGATCGCGATGGTGCCATTAATATCGCTAACTGGCCAATCAAAGGCATGTATCAACCGGATGGCTTTGCAACGTATGAAGTCGACGGCGAAACTTACATTGTCACAGCAAACGAAGGCGACGCCCGCGATTACGACGGTTACAGCGAAGAAGCACGCATTAAAGATTTAGTTTTAGATCCTGTTGCTTTTCCGAATGCGGCGGAATTACAAGCTGACGAAGCCCTAGGGCGTTTAACTGTCACAACCGCAAACGGTGACACCGATGGTGATGGTGACTTTGATGAACTTTATGTTTTTGGTGGTCGTTCGTTTGCTATTTGGGATACACAAGGCAATCTCGTCTACGAAAGCCAAGACGACTTTGAAAAAATCATAGCTGAAACTTATCCGCAATTTTTCAACTCGAATCATCGTGAGAATTCTTTTGATACTCGTAGTGATGATAAAGGACCTGAACCTGAAGATGTCGCCATTGGTGAAATAAACGGTCGCTTCTATGCCTTTATTGGTTTAGAAAGAGTTGGTGGCATCATGACGTATGATATTACCGACCCGACAGCGCCGCAATTTGTCCAATACATCAATAACCGCGATTTTTCTGGCGATCCAGCACAAGGAACCGCAGGCGACCTTGGTACAGAAGGAATTATCTTTATTTCGGCGGAAGATAGTCCCAATGGTAAGCCATTAGTAGTCACTGCAAATGAAGTCAGTGGCACAACGACTGTTTTTGAAATTACGGTAAAAGGTGACGGGACTCCTGAACCCACAGGGGAACTCATTTTTGGTACTGAAGGCGACGATGAGTTGTTTGCAAATACCCGCGATACTGTCTTTGCCGGTGCTGGTAATGATATCATTGATGCTGCTACTGGTGGCGGTGGTAATCAGCTTTATGGCGGCGATGGCGATGATGAGTTGTTTGCTGGAAGCAATGATCGCTTATTCGGTGAAGCAGGTAATGATATTCTCAATGCTGCGGTTGGAAGTGGCAAAAATCGACTCTATGGCGGTGAAGGTAACGATACCTTAATTGGTGGTACAGGCGATCGCTTATTCGCTGGTTCAGGTGATGATGTCTTATTTGCTGGACAAGGCGATAACCTCTTAAATGGTGGTGCTGGTGCGGATCAGTTTTGGATTGCTTACAATGGTTTACCTAATAGCGTCAATGCGATCGCTGATTTTCAAGTCGGTATTGATATCATCGGTATTGGTGGTTTATCCAAAGTCAATAACTTTAGCGACCTCACGCTGACTCAAAATGGGGCTGATACACTCATTAACGTTTCTAATACCGATTTAGCTATTCTTAGAGGCATTCAAGCTACTTCACTGAACGCTAATAGTTTTGAATTTGCGTAGGTTTCTCCTTCTGAAAGTAACAAATTGCACCTTTTCTATAAGCAGCAGAAGAGGTGCAATTATTTTGGTGTTCTAAATTCCAGGAGTTACGCAGTTGGGTTAAGAACGAAACGGGGAGCCGCTAAGTAGACACGA
>NZ_MRCC01000036.1 GCF_001904655.1 Chroogloeocystis siderophila 5.2 s.c.1
CTCCTCTGTCTCACCTACTTGTGCCATACAACCAGTGACTTTTGCAAGAAGTCTAATGTTTGGGATTAAGAAGAGTAGCATTTGTCTGACCCCCGACCTCTGACCTCTGACCCCTACTATACTTCCAGTTCACTTCCTAGCTGATGAAATAGCCTTGCTAGTACTGTGTTGGAAAACAAAAATCCTTCGGGATCGGTAAGTCGCAGTTGATCGGTTCTTACAAGTTCCACCCAACCTTGTTGAGAGTAGGGTTGTAAACACTGCCAAATTTTTGCTACCGTCTCCACACCGAATTGTTGCGCTAGCGTGGAAAGGTCTATACCTGCGCTTAAGCGTAGCCCTAGCATGAGTGTTTCTAACAAAACCTCATTCAAAGGTGTCTGCGGACAGTCAAGTACACCATCAGCAGCAATGTAATCTTTCACCCACTGATAATACTCTTGTGTCTTGCGTGGACGAGTGAATCGTTGTCCTTGGACGTAGCTAGTCGCACCCATACCAAAGCCGTAATATGGTTGATTGTGCCAATATACAAGGTTATGACGACACTGATGAGTGGGTTGAGCATAGTTAGAGATTTCGTAATGTTCATACCCAGCAGATGTTAAAACTTGTTGCGCTATGCGGTACATCTGCGCTGTCATATCATCAGTTGGTAAGGGCTGTTCGCCAACTTGGTAGTAACGATTAAACGCGGTACCAGGTTCGATCTGTAGGTCGTAAATTGAAATATGATTGGGGGCGATCGCGACAACTTGCTTTAAACTATCTTGCCACTGCGCTAAGGTTTGATAAGGTAAGCCAGAAATCAAATCAAGGCTAAATGAAGAGACATTGACAGTCTGGTGGATCATCTCGATTGCGGTATAGATATCTTCAACAGTGTGCGATCGCCCGCAAATCTTCAGTAATTCTGGTTGAAATGCTTGAACACCGAGACTAATGCGATTCACTCCTGCAAGACAATAACCTTGTAACTGTTCTAAGGTAAACGTCCCTGGGTCAATTTCGATCGAAATTTCTGCATCATTGGCGATCCCAAATTGCGATTTGAGCGTATTAATAATTTGTTGCAGTTGATTAATTGATAATAACGACGGAGTTCCACCACCAAAGAAGATCGTTTTGAGTGGTTCACCTGCTGCGGTGGTGTAAGCAATTTCTTGACACAACACTTCTACATAACGCGAAATTGTGCCAGAGTTTTCGCCATGCAGGCGATCGCCCACAACTGATACAGGAAAGTCACAGTAATAGCACCGCCTTCTACAAAAAGGAATATGTATATAGGCAGAGGTTGGCTGACTATAATTAATTACGTTCTTGCTTAAATCTAATTTAGCTAACACGCACTTTTCTACTAAAATTAAAATAATGGTGAATAAGTGTAAATTCTTTTTCTAAAAATTAAATATTTCTTGTAAATTCTTCTCAGATGATGATTGATTTAATATTTGTTTAGCTGTCTGAGGTTTTGGAAATATCAACATCTTCAAGCAGCGGATAGGCATAAAACTAAAGAGTTGAGGTAAATAATTAGAATTAAATATCAAAGCGGAATTATTGTATCTATATCAGTATGAGAAACAACTACAGTAGATAAGAATTTATAAAAGTCTTACTCCTCAAGCTGTGTTAGCCTACAGGATATTGTTGAAAGAAATCTAATGGAGGAAAATCGAAGTACAATAAACTTAGTTTTTTACTCATTATGTTATCTAAGTCACTTATTTCCGTAATGTCATATTAGGAGTAGTGATTTAATACAACAACTGTAAACCTGCGGTGAAGAACACTAAAGATATAATGAAAGTACTCACCCATTTGGTTGAGGAAACAAAAGTTCAGTTGTTGCATCCTGGAAAAACAGACTTGCAACTTAAATATCTTGGATTTGCACAATGCTTGACGCAATTATTATTATTTCATTCATTGTAGCAGGCGCAGGCATAGGTTATTACAGCATAGAACTGCTGCCTGAAAACGTGCAGCAGCAGGTGACTAACGTTGAAGCTTTGCGCTTGGTTTTTGCCGCTTTCGCCGCCTTGATTGGTGGTGCTGGGGGATTGAGTTTCCAAATTAGTTATCGTCGGATCGAGAAACAAGTCAGAGAAATGCCGATTGAGGTAATCTTGACGCGCGCGATCGGCTTAGTTTTGGGGTTACTCATTGCCAATTTAATGTTGGCACCATTATTTTTACTGCCAATTCCTGCGGATTTTAGCTTTATTAAGCCGTTGATCGCAGTGCTGGGCAGTATTATGTTTGCCTTTTCGGGAGTGAGTTTAGCAGATACTCACGGTCCTGCACTACTTAGACTGATTAACTTCCACAATGTTGAGTCGGTATTGCTAGCCGAAGGAACCCTCAAAGCAGCCGCAACAAAAGTTGTTGACACTAGCTGCATTATCGATGGGCGTCTGGAAACACTGCTAGAAACAGGCTTTCTGGAAGGACAAATTTTAGTTCCACAATTTGTTCTACAAGAACTGCAACAACTTGCAGACGGTGCTAAAGATTTAAAACGAATGCGAGGACGTCGAGGATTAGAAATTCTCAATCGTCTAAAAGAAACTTACTCTGATCGCATTTTGATTCATCCTGTGGAATATGACGATATTCCTACTGTAGATGCTAAATTAGTGCGCTTTGCCCAAGAAATTAGTGGTACGTTAATCACAAATGATTACAACTTATCTAAAGTTGCCAGCGTGCAAAAAGTACCAGTATTAAATATCAACGATTTGGTGCAAGCAGTACGCCCTACCTACCTACCTGGCGATAGCATTGATTTGAAAGTTCTCAAAGAAGGCAAAGAACCAAGTCAAGGTGTCGGTTATCTCGAAGATGGCACGATGGTAGTCGTAGAAGAAGGAATTGGTTACGTTGGTGGGGAAGTGAGAGTGATTGTGACAAGTGCTTTACAGACGACTGCAGGACGCATGATTTTCGCCAAACCACAAGCTTCTGCTTTGGCTTAGGGAGACAATTGAATCACCACTATGGCGTTGCGATCGCGAATCAAATATAACCGGTGCAATTAACCTGCACTGGTTTTGTTATTGTACAGAATTTAGGCATTTAGAGGCAAGGAGAGTGCGGGAGATTAGCTAGATACATCCGAACTACTGCCTTAACGCTGTAACGTGGGGCGACTTAAATGCTGGCGATCGCAAAGCGTCTATGTACAAAAATCGCCGCTAAATTGATACACAGACAGGTACTTCCTAGGCATAGTAAAATGTACGTGGGAGCCATGACCATCCCAACCATGAACCAAGTAAATACATGAAATATCATGACTAAAGCAAAAACACTAGCAATTCCAGCAGCTTGCCAAACCTGAGTAAAAGGACGGCACAAAACTGTGAAAATCACTGTCAACGAGGTAGCAGCCAAGTTAGCTGGAACTAGAAACGTACACATGGCAACACAGTAAACGCGTGAGAACTCAGCTAAAGCATTAAAGTCGAACATTGGGTTATTCCAGGTGAAGTTGCCGAGTCTTAAACAGCGCTTTGTTATATACTATAAACTTTAGCAAAACCTTGAAAGATTCACATCCCTAAATAGAAGCAACTATAACTACACAATATTGTTCGGCTTTGAACAGTAACTTGTTTCATATTAGGGTTCTTACTAAAATAGAAACTCAGCAGTCGCCATAAAAAATATGGTAATTGGAGGATACTATTGCCAATTACCATAGGGATTATGATTGTTTTTTGTAAGCATACAGAACCGACTTGCTTAACATTAATGTCTTAGTTCAGAGCCAGATTGAGGCATTTTTGCTCCCCAAAAGGTATTAGAAGATACTATTGCATAGCCCCAATTAAGTAGTCGAAGTATCCACCTGCTTCATTAGCATCTTCAGCAGACATCATTGTGCTAGTAACATTCTTCATCGCACGGACGCTTTCAACCACAGCTTCAATTGGAGTACCCAAAGACCGATACATCTGACGCACACCAATAACCCCAATTTCTTCAATCGGAGTAGCATCACCAGCGACAATAGCATAAGTGATCAAACGCAGATAATAATCCATATCACGTAAGCAAGTTGCAGTCATTTCTCGACCGTAGGCATTACCTCCAGGAGAAACAATATCAGGACGCCTTTGAAATAGTTGGCTTCCAGCTTGCTTAATAATGCGCTCTCGGTTGGCTGTTAACGTCTGGGCAAGGTGTAAGCGACGTTCACCACTCTTAGCTAAAATCTTAATCTGCTCTAACTCACCAGGACTAGGATAGCGAGTTTCAGCATCTGCATTTACAATCAACTTTTTGACAATACTCATTAAAGGATTCCTTTATGTAAAGAATGAAATCAAATCTAGTTAAATCACAACTCAACTGCTTTATTATGTTTTCGTTTACTTAAGCCTAAAAATTTAAAGGCTGTCATTACTAGTAGATTCTAGCTTCTAGTTAGAAACTCATTACTTTATTCAGCAATGTTACGTCTAGCTAATAATTCAACAAAAACATAATTATTTGGTTAAGAAATTAAACAAATAAGAATTCACTGTCTAACTAAGCAATGAATTCTTGTTACCTTTTAACCAAAGTAATTTGCAGAAGCTAGGAGATCATTGTGTAGCCTACCATCTGGCATTTTTGTTCCCCTCAAGTTAGTTCGCTTTAGATTTGCCCCTTTCAAACTAGCCCAATTGAGATTAGCATTGCTTAAATCTGAGCCACTTAAATCTGAGTTTCGTAAGTTGGTTCCGCTCAAATCTACTCCGCTGAGATTTGCTTTAATTAAACTTATTCCTTGCCAGTTTTCTTGCCTAAAATCTCTGTTACCGGCTGCATATCGTTTTAAAACTTCATTGGCATCCATACTGGCTGCCTCACTTATGATTAGCGCGATCGCTATTTATATATTTATTATACATCATAATTAGTAGACTTGCCAAAATAATGATTTTCTTAATCCAATTGATAATAATACTATTTATTTTTTAGCTATATTTACTTTTCATCGTTCTAGACATACATTTTCAAAATTTCCCCTAATAAAATGCTTTGTTGAGAAGGGTTTTAAAATCAAGAGTAAGGAAGCGCGAGTTACAAAAATGAGGCTTATAAACATATTTCAGAGTGTTAACTAATATTTAATAAACCTGAAAGATAGCAGCAAAGGTTACATAAAAGGCAAGATTGCTTATTTATCCCACGCTTACCAACGCTCAGAGTAGGGGACTTCTAACAAACTTGCCTATTATACTTGCGTTCAGGAACTTCCTTTATTTTACAAAGCCCATGTTTAGCAGTTCTTGGGGAGATGCTAGCACGTCAATTGCCACGAAGAAAATCTTGCCTTGAGGATTGAGCAAGAACCGCCATGCTAGATTTATGCTCACACTGTCACCAGCCCAGGGAGTCTGTACTTTACCTGTCACTTTAATCAGAGTGAACCCTCCTTCTGTAGGTTCAGAGATCCCTTGTTCCGGTATCAGTTTAAGTCCGTAGCATTCTTCATGCATATACGCCAGGATGGATTCTTGACCGACAATTGGTTCTTGGAAAGGGGGTTGTAAGGCACCGTCTTCAGCAAATAAAGCCACAGCCTTTTGGAAATCAAAGGCGTTCATATTCTCCATGTAACTCAGCACTGTTTCATTGTTGATGCCTTCAATGTTGATCTGAGTTCGGGGTGCAACTTGTTGAGGAGGAACTGCGGGTTCTTTGATTTTTTGAGTGTCAACTGATGAGGTATATCCCATATTGACAACAATATCTTGTAATACAGTAAGTTGCTGCCCTGGTTCAAGTTGACGAATAGCTTGAAGCACATTCGCTGCTTTCGCAGATAGTTGATAGCCTTCTGGGATAGGGGCAACAATTCCCTGTTTCATCCACTCGCTTAACTGATACCAGAAACCTAATTTGACATTCGTACCGAAAGACGAATAGGTACGACAGATAGGAGTATCAGTATGGTTAACTAAATCGCACATCACTTGCGTTTGCTCTTGCGCAGGCATCTGCTGGATTTGAGTCAGGGTTTTTTCTGCGAAGATCATATTAGCTGCCCCTACAGCAGCAGGAGTGATTGTAACTCCCATCTCGGTATAGACAAACCAAAGTAAAGCTAACTGATCTTCACCACTAAGTTGATTGAATGATTCAACCGTAGCTGGAATTACATTAGCAACTTGAGTATCAGGAAAAATGGAACGTGCAGACTCGATAGTAAACGTCATAATCGAAATTCTCCAAAACGAAATTATATTGATTTGTTAGCAAGGATTAATTTTGTAGCTGTGCAAAATCGAATTGGGATAAAATCCGTTGGGCGATCCCGAATATGCGATCGCCCAACGCCATGGCAGTCTTAATGTGTCAATTGCACTAAGTTGCCGTCTTGAACTTGACTGAGTAGGCTGTGCAGTTTCTCACCCTCGATAACTTCTGTCTCTAACAGTTGAGTAGCGATCGCCTCAAGTAAGTCGCGATTCAGCTTGAGCGTATCCAAAGCTTGACGATGAGCGGTCTCTACAATGTCTTTCACCTCGCGGTCAATTGCCTGCGACGTTTCTTCACTGACCATCCGACGGGGATTGGGCGCACCATCAGTCAAAAACATAGCTTGCTGTCCCTGTTGGTAAGCGAGCGGACCTAACACCTTACTCATACCATACGTTGTCACCATTCGCTCTGCTAAATCAGTCGCCCGTTGCAAATCGTTAGATGCACCAGTCGTGATACTGCCAAATACAATTTCTTCTGCGGATCTGCCACCAAGCAGAGTGGCAATCTGACCTCGGAGTTCAGCTTCGTCTAGAAGAAACCGATCTTCAGTTGGTAGTTGTAAGGTATAACCCAATGCTGCCATCCCGCGGGGTACAATCGAGATTTTCTCAACCCGACCATTTCCCTGCGTTAAAGCACCAACGAGTGCATGACCTACTTCGTGATAAGCAACAATCTTCTTTTCCTTGTCATTAAGAACGCGGCTTTTCTTTTCAAGACCAGCTACCACTCGCTCAATTGCCTCAGCAAAGTCTTTTTGTGCCACAGTTTGACGTTGACTGCGGGCAGCTAATAGTGCCGCTTCATTCACGAGATTTGCGAGATCTGCGCCAGCAAAACCAGGGGTACGAGTTGCGATCGCTCTTAAATTCACGTCCTCACCCAACTTGACTTTTTGGGCATGGATGTTGAGAATTGCCTCACGAGCCGATAAATCAGGGCGATCGACTAAAACTTGACGGTCAAAGCGACCAGGACGCAAGAGTGCAGGGTCTAATACTTCTGGGCGATTGGTTGCTGCTAGGACAATTACAGTAGCATCACCAGCAGCAAACCCATCCATTTCTGCTAACAGTTGGTTGAGCGTTTGTTCGCGCTCATCGTTACCGCCATAAAACCCACCACTGCTACGAGACTTGCCGATCGCATCTAATTCATCAATAAATACGATGCAGGGAGCCTGTTTCTTCGCTTGCTCAAACAGATCGCGCACTCGCGAGGAACCAACGCCGACAAAAAGTTCCACAAATTCACTACCAGAGATACTAAAGAACGGTACTCCTGCTTCTCCTGCGACCGCCTTTGCCAGCAGCGTTTTACCCGTCCCTGGTGGACCTACTAACAGCACACCCTTGGGAATCCGCGCCCCAATTTGGGTATAGCGTCCTGGAGTCTTGAGGAAATCTACAATCTCAACTAATTCAGTCTTGGCTTCCTCAACCCCAGCTACGTCAGTAAAGGTAGTCTTGTCAGATTCTCCTTCTACATAAACTTTGGCTTTGCTCTTACCAATCGAGAGTACACCTTGGGGACCACCCCCACCACGTCTGCTAAAAAACTGCCAAATTGCTACAAAAATTAGCGGGGGAATCACCCAACCCAACAGACTAGTAAACCAGCCATTTTTAGGTGGTGGCGCGGCTGCAAACTCAACGCCTTTCTCTTCTAACAACTTGGGCAAGCTCAAATCAAAAATGGGTGTCGTTGAAAACACGGTTCCAACCTGATCGTCGGCAGTTTTTAATTGAAACCGAATCTGGTTTTGACCAATTTGAGCGCGATCAACTTCTCCCTGCTGCACCTGATGAATAAATAAACTATAGGGAACCGCAGGAATTTGAGGACCAAAGAAACTAGGTAAGATAAAGTTTGCGAGCAAGAGTAATGCAGGTAACGCGAGTAAAATGTTACCAATCAGGCGAGAACGAGAGGTATTAGGTTTTTTAATCGGCATGAATATCACCAATATTTATCATTTAGGTAGCTTTATTTATAGGTATTAAAAATAGCTACATTGCTATCAATGCATATTTGAACTAACGCTGCGGTGTCCAAACAGTTTGCGTGCCTTGACCCCAAGCGCCATCAAATTTTGTGACTTTGACATTCCCTAAAACCTGAGTTTGGCAGGCTAGTCTGCGGTTCTGCGCTAGAGAATGGGGAGGCAGCGATCGCCGAGTGTTTTCGCGCCATTCAGGTTCCGAAACAGTTCCTTCTATCTGAACTGCACAAGTGCCACAAATGCCGAGTCCGTGGCAGTTGATTGCTGAAGTGGCTCCGTTATAAAGTTCTATGCCATTCTCAAGCAATACTTGACGTAAATTAGCCCCTTGAGGGCATTCAAAGGTTTTTCCTTGAGCAGTTATTTTAGGCATATAAGTCAATCTCTATTGGTAGGATTTAGATATTTATTTCGAGTGCAAATGTATCAGTGATTCGGCTTGACTTCGTTTGGGGTTAATTTTATGGCGATCGCTTTCCGAACGAGTATGACGCGAAAAACGAAGTATGAATCCCTTCGGCTTGATACCCCGATCTGGGTAGTCTTTTAAGTCAGTCCAAGAATGCATATATCCGAGACGTTCCATTTCTCTGGCAAATGCACGGTGAGATCCGCGCCCAGGATCGACGATAATGACATCCACTTGACTACTAGAGTGGCGATCAATAAATGAGGATATTAACTCTATATGTTGATGTTCGTATAAAACATCGCTGCCTATGATTAAGTCAAACTTTCCCAAGCTCAGGTTCGCAGTATTCCAATCTCCAGTTTTAAAGCATATTGGAGCTAAAGAGTTCAAAGTCGTATTTTCAAGTAAAAAAGACTGCGCCAGAGGATGGTAGTCGCTAGCCGTAATATCTCCGCCGAGTTGTTTAACTACGATGCTAGGTAGACCAATACCGCAACCAATTTCAAGAATACGTCTTCCTGCAAGTGGCTCCTGAAGCATTACCATAGCCAAAATCTTACTCATTGGCCATATTTGTCCAAACAGAGACCACATAGCTGAGGATATTCCGAGCCGTAGAGCTTCCCCATTTGGATCTGAAAACTGTTGGAGATCGAGTAAGCTTTGAGTTGTATACTCTATGTTGCCAATGCAAATCGTCTCGAATTTTACTTTGTAGTGATGTTGTGAGATGAGGCTAGCTCCAAGGATTAGTTAGATTTAACTGGGTTGATAATCTTCTATGCCATTCTGGAGCAACATAAGATTTAGATATCAGTTTCGAGTTATCAATTCGTTATGCGGCTTTAATCTGCGGTAAAGGGCAATATCTTGCAGATGTATCGGTCAATCTGGAAAAGTATTTACTCCTTCCTAGCGCGATCGACATCAGCAACAGCTTTAGATTATTACCCTAGATACGCCCTCAACGAGAAGTTCTAGCTTTGAGGTGTAAAACCTTGGCGATTCAGACAGATTCCCAACTCAGTTTCTGCTTGACTTAGTTTGGGGTTAGTATTGAGGTGAAAAGCTCTCTCAAGCTGATTATTGCCCATTTCGCCCCAGGCACGCTTGAGGTTTGGCTGGCTGAGTTGCTTGGGTAAGCAACTAATAAGAGCGTCAAAACGTTCACCACCTTTAACAGGCGTTGCGATCGCCGAAACGAAGGAATTAGGCATAGCTAATGCTGAACTGAAGGAAAGCCCTGGGAGCCAAATCAAGCTAGCTAGCAATCCTGTAAGAAGTGTGCGACGCAGTAAATTGAGAAATTGGTGAAAGGTAAACATTACATTCCTTTTTGCTGAGCGAGGTTACTTCTGATCAAGTGATGGCGGAAAACCCTTCTGTTGGATAGCCAATCGCTTTCCAGGCGGCTAAACCATCCAACAGTTCAGCAACGTTTTTATAACCTGCTGCACGCAGATTGAATGCGGCGGCGGCTGTTTGCTCATTCGTCTCACCGTAAACATAAATGTCACGGATGAGTTCAAGGTTAGCGATCGCACGGGCAACTAGTTCATTCATCGGAATTGAAACGGCTCCCATGATGTGTATAGCATTGAAAGCACTACTATCTCTAACATCAACGATAGTCAGGGCTGGTTCGCCCCAGTCAAGTCGCTCTTTAAGGCTGGCAACGCTGGAAGTATTCTTGATAGGGTCAGGAATGGGAATAAAGTTAAAGATTTTCATGCTTTGCCTTTGGCATATTACCGACTAGCGGTTGATTCAAGGTACGTGTCAAATAACTCATTAAATCTGGTTATCCTAACTTCTCTAAAAAAGTCAATTTGTGAGTGAAGCTAAACTTATAAAAGACCCCAGTAGTGAAGCAAACCTTGACCAGAAAATACCTCAATTAGGACGGCAGATACAAAGCCAATCATTGCCAAACGACCGTTCCAAAGTTCAGTTTGAGGTGTAAATCCCCAGCGCCAAGCATTACGATTCTTGTTCAAGGCGGTAATATTTGTGTTAGCTGACATGGTTAATACTCCAATTTTTGTGACTGTAGCGACTCATTCAATAATGCAAAACCACCACTCCGTGGTTTTATCGAGAAGTGGAATTTTGATCTAAATTCCATTCGTGCTTGAGAAGTTCTTGATAAATTGTTTCCCGAACCATCATGTATCTATACTGCGCGAGTAAAAACTCTTGAGCTTGTTCGCGAGACATTTGCTGCACTTGGTCGGAAAAGCTTCTCAGGCTAAATTCTTGTTCTAATGTTAATTCGATAGTCTGATCCATCTCTATCTCCATGTCCCCAATGGGGATTACAACTGTCAGTTTGATGTTGCAGTAAGTCTCTTTGCTGGATCTGACACCAACTGATTTGTCACTATTAACATCTTGAGCAGAGTATTTACCATCAGTACAGCGGTGACATCTTGGGAAGCACAATGACGCTGCTTTTCAGGTCTATATACTCAGATAAAAAATTGGTTCTTGATTGCTTAGGCATTGAACGCACCTCTATCACCGATGGCGTACAAAGCTAGCTTTCCTGCTTTTTACCTCACCCTCTAAATGTAACATATTATTTACAAGCTTGAAGGTGTTTAGTGAAATATGTTATATTTTTCTGAATTTTTAATCGCGTAAAAAGTCACAACTGCCAGTCTTATGAGGACATAGACTGGTGATAGTCAAGAGTGGAGCAGCGTTGATGGTAAAAGCTTACAGTTACGACTTGCGGCAGAAGGTGATGCAAGCGATCAAGCAAGCTGTGGTTGCAACGCCAAGCCTTAACTGGGGATGTTCAGGTGAAGCCGAGAGTGGGGTCGAGTTTGAAGCGCAAGAGCAAAGATTGAGATGAGTTTCGAGCGTTTGTGAAAGAGCATGAGGATAAGACCCAGGCAGAGATGGCGCAGTTATGGGACGGTAAGATCAGTAGCCGCACGATTTCACGAGCACTGCAAAGGTTGGGAGTGACTCGAAAAAAAAGACCTATGCGTATGGTAAACGAGACGAAGCCAAACGCGAGCTATTCCGGCAATAGTTGAAAACAGCGATCGCGATCACTGGTATCAGCCTGGGCTGAAACGGCTACATTACTTGGAAAATTTTGATGTGGAGTATTGCGATCGCTTCTTTACAGAAGTGGTTTGTGCTTCTATCTGAAAAGATGTGACAGCTGTTGCGTCGAATCTGTTCATTATCGTTAAATTCGTTGTAAAAGCACGCAATCGCTTTTGTAAAATCGCTGGAAGCCGTTCGCGCTGAGTGACAAGTTTTACACCCGCCACTTGGCAAGCAATCCAGTAACCAAACTAGGCGCTCGGCTGACCAATCGTGCGTTGCATCACCCACAGCGTAAACCATCCCAATGCGACAGTTCCAAATGCCTGCCATACAGTCGTAAAGATGAGCGGTGCGTAACTAAATCCTAAAGTGCGTGCTACCAACTCAAAACGAGCTTCAACGGTAAGTGGAGCAAAGCTAATTAACCAAGTACTCAAAACCAAGAAGAAGTAGCCAAATGCAAATAAAACTGCTCCAATCAGCAGCGTAAATACAAAGCGAACGGGTGTAACCCGATTGACGAATAGAATAACGCTCTGAGCAACGACTTGTTGAGATAAGCTAACCGCTAGAACAACGACGAACGCAACTGTCGAGCCATACGGCAGGATGTTAATTTGCTCAAAGGCTTCAAATTTGAGCGCTAGCACCCATCCCAATAATTCCCAAAATCGATTGAGGGCAGTTTCATTCATAGCAGATGCAGTGAAAAAGCTGTTGGCAATGCATGAGTCACTAAGAGCGTGTTTCTAAATAAAAGATTAAGTGAGAGGAGATAGTAGAGCAGTCAGGA
>NZ_MRCC01000037.1 GCF_001904655.1 Chroogloeocystis siderophila 5.2 s.c.1
CGGCGCTTTACTAATATATCTAACCCCAATCTGAATTGTCAAGTCAATTGGGAAAGTTTTTTTTGATTGCTGAAAACTCAGTTGGATAAAGCATTTGAGGGCAACAATAAGGCAAACTTTGAAAAGGAGTTATGAAAAAAGGTTTAAACAACAGTGAATTTTCAGTCAGTTATTGCTGTGTTACATCAGTTTTGGAGCGATCGCGGCTGCTTAATCGCGCAGCCTTACGATATCGAAAAAGGCGCAGGAACCAAGAATCCACATACATTTCTTAGAGCTTTAGGTCCTGAACCTTGGGCGGTTGCCTATGTTGAACCGTGTCGTCGTCCTACTGATGGACGCTATGGGGAAAATCCTAATCGCGTTCAGTATTACTATCAGTACCAAGTTTTGATTAAGCCTTCACCTAACCATATTCAAGAGATTTACCTTGATTCGTTGAAGGCTTTGGGGATTCATCCGGAAGATCATGACGTGCGGTTTGTGGAGGATAACTGGGAGGATGCGACTGTCGGCGCTTGGGGCACTGGTTGGGAAGTTTGGCTCGATGGGATGGAAATTACGCAGTTTACTTACTTCCAGCAGTGTGGGGGAATTGATTGTCGTCCAGTTTCGATTGAAATAACTTACGGGCTAGAAAGATTAGCGATGTATCTTCAGGAAGTTGAGGCGATTACAAAGATTCAGTGGACTGATGATATTACTTATGGTGATGTTCACTTGCAAGGGGAAATAGAACAGTGTACGTATAACTTTGAAGCGTCAAATCCAGAGTTGTTGTTTACCTTGTTTAATCTGTACGAACAAGAAGCACAACAGCTTACTGAAAGAGGATTGATTTTACCGAGTTTAGATTATGTATTGAAGTGTTCGCATACCTTTAACCTGCTAGATGCACGAGGAGTGATCGCTGTCACGGAACGAACTCGATATATTGCTAGAATCCGTAGCTTAGCAAGAAAAATCGCTCAGCTTTATGTACAGCAAAGAGAAACCCTCGGTTTCCCGCTATTGAAAGGAAAAGGAGGCGTTGCGGCTCATGTTTAACTTCATGGAAGGGTTAGAAGCGATCGCCAGATGGTTTCGCAGTTTAGGAATACCAGAACCGATTGTGCACTGGGGACACCCAGCGATGATGGCAATTGTTCTATTTGTTATGGGTAGCTTTGTCGGATATGCAGGATGGCGGGGACGAGTTGCGACAAATAAAGCTGTTGCGAGTAAAAGTTTGGCAGATCATCGCACATTAGCACCGTGGATGTTTTTATTTATGGCTCTTGGTTATACCGGTGGGGTGTTATCTTTAGTGATGCAACGTCAGCCGATTATGGAAAGTTCGCATTTTTGGACAGGTTCAAGTTTACTGGTGTTGTTGTTAGTCAATGCGGCGATCGCGCTGTTTGGTTTTGGACGCGATAAAGGTACACTACGCACAATTCACGCCTATCTAGGAAGTACCGCGCTTGGTTTAATGGTGCTTCATGCTGTATTCGGGCTGAAATTAGGGTTAGCAATTTAATAACGCAGATGAACGCAGCTATTTTGTGCTTGGCTTTTATTGCAGGTTTGTTATCTACAACTTTTGAGTGGGGAGGATATGCAGTTTTAGCGATCGGGATAGTTGCATTTATCTTTGTGAAACGTTTCTGGCGTGGTAGTCCTAAACCCCACGTTTGGTTAATCGCTGGAATCATTGGCTTGTTAGCGAGTTTATACTTTCAAGCACGAACACCACAGCCAGCAACAAATGATATTAGTCGATTAATTACAAACCAACAGCAGGTTGTTACTGTTCAGGGAGAAATTACGAGTACGCCACGTTTGACTCGCAGTCAACGCGGACAATTTTGGTTAGCCGCAAGTTGGTTAGAAGAAAACAAAGTTACGGGAAAAGTTTACGTTACTGTACCTCTACTCCAAGCGACAGGGTTATATCCTGGGCAAAAAATTGTAGTTAGTGGTGTTTTATATCAACCAGCAACGGCGACAAATCCAGGCGGCTTTGATTTTCGCGCGTATTTAGCAAGAGAGGGTGCATTTGCGGGTTTGAGTGGGCGACGAGTTGAAATTGCGCAAGGACAAGAAACTCCTAATTGGGGATGGTGGAAAATTCGCCAAAAAATCGTGCGATCGCAAGTACGGTGGTTAGGCAGTCCCTCTGGACCACTTGTCAGTTCGATGGTAATGGGTGGAAGGGCGGTTGATTTACCTTATGATATTCGTGACTTGTTTGTACAAGTGGGGTTAGCCCATGCTTTAGCTGCATCAGGATTTCAAACTTCGTTGATTTTAGGTGTGATGCTAGGGCTGTTACGGCGGTTTTCAGTAGTGCTGCAAACAGTTTTTGCAGGAGGTGCATTACTACTTTTTTTGGGATTAACAGGTGTACAGCCATCGGTGTTGCGCGCTGTTGTCATGGGATTTGCGGTACTTGTTGCGATTGGGACAAAGCGAAAAGTTAAGCCTTTGGGCTCGTTATTGTTTGCTGCAACTCTATTGTTAATCTTCAATCCGCTGTGGATTTGGGATTTAGGATTTCAACTGAGTTTTTTGGCTACTTTAGGATTAATCGTTACAGTACCGCCGTTGATTAAATGTTTAGATTGGCTACCTGTGGTGATCGCCGCCTTAATTGCAGTTCCTCTTTCAGCCGCTTTATGGACTTTACCTTTGCAACTTCAGGTGTTTGGTGTTGTTCCGCTGTATAGTTTGGCAGTCAATATCTTAAGTACACCACTGATATCAGTTATCAGCATTGGTGGAATTATAAGTGCGATCGCATGTCTCATTTATCCGCTTGCAGGCAGTGCTTTAGCTTGGTTATTGTATTACCCAACTCATTTTTTGATTGGGTTAGTAGAATTTTTTGCGCAATTACCTGGAAATTCAATCGCTGTAGGTAAAATTTCTGTTTGGCAGTTACTCATCGTTTACGCGTTAATCATTTTAGCTTGGTTACAACCCTCCTGGTGGCAAAAACGTTCGTGGTTAATAGGAGTCATGATAATAGGCATCATTTTGATTCCAATATGGCATAATCAAGCTACTGTATTTCGGGCAACAATCCTTGCAACGAGCGATCCTGTGTTAGTTCTACAAGATCAAGGTAAAGTTTTACTCGTGAATAGTGGAAATAGGAACACTGTGCAATTTAGCATATTGCCATTTTTGCAGCAGCAAGGTGTCAATCAGATTGAGTGGGCGATCGCTACTGACAGAAAAACAAATCACCGTAGTTGGGAAGAAATAAGTCAGCGCTTGCCAGTGAGAAATTTTTATACTTCAACCGAAAAACAAACATCAGTTGCAGGTGCTACAAAAATACAAATTGACAATGATGTACTGCAGTTACAGATCAAAGAGCAAACATGGATATTACTCGATGATGTTGCACCTGAGAAGCAACAGCATCTGGCTTTCACAAAAAAATTGCCGCGTGCGCAGGTGCTGTGGTGGTCTGGAGAGGTTTTGGAAAAGGAAGTGATTGAGGCAGTAAAACCAGAAGTTGCGATCGCTTCGGCTATCGATGTTGATACTGACACTATGACGCTACTCAATCAAAGCAAAATTCCGCTTTTTTGGACAGGAAGAGATGGTGCGATTCAGTGGACACCCGAAAAAGGATTTAGGGCAACAGTAGATGAAGCAGAAAATAGTGCTGCGTTGCTATAAAAAAAACCTTGATTCGTGATAGTATTGTTTACAATAAGGCAAAATTCTGCCTATTGGAGAGGTGGCAGAGTGGTTGAATGCGACGCACTCGAAATGCGTTATGGCGGCAACGTCATCGTGGGTTCAAATCCCACCCTCTCCGTTTGTTAGTTGTTTAACGTAAGTTATTGAGTTGTGACACCACAAAACCTGCTGGTGTGAAGTCATGCTGATTAAAAATGAGCTAATCGAAGTTGAAACCGCTGAGGGAGTTAGTATTTATAACATTACGCCCCAGATTAAGACAATCCTTGCTACTACCGCGATTCAAAATGGTCAAGTATTAGTTTTTTCGCGACATACAACGACGGCTTTGGCGATTAATGAGAACGAGGAGAGATTGCTACACGATATCAAGGTACATTTGGAGAAGTTAGCGCCTCCTGATGAGAAGTACTTACATAACGATTTGCATTTGCGAGTTGTTCCACCGGATGAACCGATGAATGCACACTCGCACTTGATGGCGATGATGCTGAGTAGTAGCGAAGTTATTCCAGTTGTGGATGGAAAACTTGCGCTGGGGACTTGGCAATCGGTGTTGTTTTTTGATTTAGATGGTCCGCGGACAAGAAGTGTATTTGTTCAAGTAAGCGGAGAGTAAGTTATTGCGATCGCATTTCTTGCTGGCGCATTGGCATAGCATCGATTTGCTGAAAGATGGCGGTGGGCTTTACAGGAGTAGTTTCGCGGCGTTTAGCTGTACCATCTTTGCCAACGAGAATCAGGCTGAAGTCGTCGCCAATATTAAATTGTTGTTTGATTTGGGTGACTTCTTCTGGGTTAATCGGATCGCCATTGATGCGGCTTGTACCGTTGGCGAAGAGTTCAATCAAGAGCAAGTCGCGGTCGGCAAATTCTGCGGTTTGATTTGAGAATAATTGCATTTGCTGTTGGTATTCTGGGGTGTTTTCTGAGGAGGCGGATACTAGCAGCAGGCGGTTTTTCCATTGGTAGGATTGAAGGTTGAGCATAGCGGGTGTTTGTTTGGCGATTGCTGTAGTGGGATTGATAAAAAGGGTTAGTAGAAGCAGGATGAGTTGGGTCATAGGTTTGAGGTAACGAACCACTTCAGACACTACAGAGTGCCAAGTAAAGAGGTAGGGAGGTCTTTTGGTGTGATTTTAGCCTAGGTAGGCTTTTTTGACTTGTTCGTTGTTGAGGAGGTTTGTGGCTTTGTCGGTGAGGGTGATGCAGCCTGCTTCTAGTACGTAGCCGCGATCGCTGATTTGCAGGGCGAGGTTGGCGTTTTGTTCGACGAGGAGGATAGTGACGCCAGTGGTGCGGAGGTTTTGGATGATGGAGAAGATTTCGCGGACGATCGCGGGGGCGAGTCCGAGGCTAGGTTCGTCTAAGAGTAGGAGTTTGGGTTTGCTCATGAGGGCGCGGGCGATCGCAAGCATTTGTTGTTCGCCACCGCTAAGGGTTCCTGCAAGTTGGTTGCGGCGCTCAAATAGACGTGGAAAAATCTCGAATTGATGATTGATATCGGCTTTAACGATTGCAGAGTCAGGGCGGGTATATGCACCAAGTTTTAAGTTGTCGAGAACAGTTTGACGGGCGAGGACTCGTCTTCCTTCGGGACAATGCGCGATACCATTTTGCACAACTTTGTATGCAGGATAACGAGTGATGTCGCGTTTATCGTAATAGATTTGTCCGCTGCGACAATTGACAAGTCGAGAGATTGCACGTAGTGTGGTAGTTTTTCCTGCACCATTTGCACCAATTAAGGTAACAACTTCACCTGACTTAACAACAATATCGATATTTTTTAGTGCTTGAACACCACCATAATTAACTGACAAGTTTTTGATTTCTAGCAAGTAATCAGTAGGATAAATGACTTCTTTATGATTACCTAAGCTCACGATCCTACTCCTAGGTAAGCTTCGATCACGGCTGGATCAGTTCTAACTTTTTCTGGTTGACCTAGCGCAATCAACTGACCAAAATCTAAAACGGCAATGCGATCGCATAATCCCATAACAAGTGGTACGTGATGTTCAATTAATATAATAGTTAAATTCAACTCTGTAGCAATTTGCCGAATAAATTTGCTTAAGCTTTGTTTTTCTTTGAGGTTCATTCCTGCTGCTGGTTCGTCTAGAAGTAGAATTTGTGGTTCTAACGCTAATGCACGAGCAATTTCTAGTCTGCGTTGATCGCCGTAAGGTAAATTACGGGCTTTTTCTGAAATGCGACCGCTTAAACCAACTAAAGCAAGTAGTTCTAAGGCTTTTTGTTTATTTTTCTGTTCTTCTTTTGGTGCAGGTGGTAAACCTAAAACACCAGTGAATACGTTACTATTAATATGAATATGTCGGGCAACACTTATATTTTCTATTGCAGTAAGTTCGCCAAATAAGCGAATATTTTGAAATGTTCTAGCAATTCCTTTAGAGGCAATTTGGTGCGGGCGGAGTTTTAAAATTTCTTGACCACAATACAAAAGTTTTCCACTCGAAGGTTGAATTAAACCTGTCATTAAGTTAAAAAGTGTCGTTTTACCAGCACCGTTAGGACCAATTAAACCAAAAATTTCATGTTTATTAACAGTAAATGAAACTTGATTGACGGCAACTAAACCACCAAAATGCCGTGTTAGCTGCTGTGCTTCTAATATAGGCTCATTATGCTTTAAATCTACTTCTTCATCCATGCTTTTATCCCTCGTCCCTTAAACAATTCTGGCGTGACTAAGCCTTGAGGGAAAAATATTGTACCAAGGACAATTAGCAATCCAAAAATAATTAAACGACCGTCGCGGAGAAATTGCGCTAAGGCGATAGGTAAACCTGGAGTATCGGAGATCGCTCTTAACACTTCGGGTAATGCTGTAAATACCATACCACCTAACACAGGTCCAATAAAGATTCTGGAACCACCAATTAACACAAAAGTTAAATAGATGATACTTGCATCAAAGGTTCCTTGACGTGCATTCCAGGTGTTGAGGAAATGCGCGCTAATAGCGCCTACCATTCCTGCTAAAATTGCGCCTAGGGTAAACGCTAGAACTTTGTAGTAAGTCGGGTTAATCGCCATTGCATCGGCGGCGAGTTCATCTTCGCGAATCGCAGCGAAAGCCCTACCAACGTGAATTTTTTCTAGACGGTAGAGAAAGAATACACTGACTAAAAGTAAAGGGATTGTAATCCACAAATACTCAATTGTGGTTTGAAACGGTTGAGGAATGCCAAAAATACCTACTGCACCGCCAGTAATTTCGAGATTGAGCGAAACAACGCGTAATATTTCAACAAAAGCAATTGTGGCGATCGCTAAATAAATTCCGCGTAGCCGCAGCGCCGGAATTCCGACGATGACGCCTAGTATCCCACACACTATTCCCGCGATGAGTATTTCTAAAAGTAATAGGGAAATGGGAAATAAACCTTCGGGAGTAGAAAATACTTGCGTTGATAAAATTGCAGCAATATATCCTCCTAAAGCATAAAAGCCTGGACTTGCTAAAGATAATTGTCCTGCCATGAGGGGTAAGTATAGCGATAGCCCTAGCATTGCCCCAATTATCATTGAGACAATTAAAAACCCATAGGTATCTAAGAAACCGTCCATGAGTCCTCAGACAATTGTTATATGAAGAGGTATTCTCCCATAAAAACTAGTGAAGCTACCGCAGTTGCAAAGTTATTTATATTAGCTATGTAACTGAATTCCACGAATTGAGTAATCTAATAACTCCATTGGATGCATCACCGCTATCTTTTTACTCTGTTGTTGCATATGTTTGGTAATTTGTAGCGTACAACCAGGATTTGCCGAAGCAACCAACTCTGCACCTGTATTTAAGAGATTTTGGACTTTTTGTTTACCTAATTCGTCAGCAACTTCGGGTTGTAGCATATTGTATACGCCTGCACTTCCACAGCATAATGCTGCATCAAGAGGTTCTCTAAGTTGTACACCAGGAATTTGTCGAAGTAACTGGCGTGGTTGGATACTAATTTTTTGCCCGTGTAGTAAGTGACACGCATCTTGATAAACCAAAGTGAGTGGTTTTTCAGTTAGGGGTGAAAGTTTTGCTGTTAAACCAACATTAGCGAGAAACTCTTGGGCATCTTTAACGTTTGCGGCAAAATCTTTAGCTTTATCGTGGTATTCTGGATCTTCTTGCAATAAATGTCCGTACTCTTTTAGCGTATGACCGCAGCCAGCGGCGTTAATAATCACTGCATCTACGCCAGTATCAGCGAAGCTATCAATCATTTGTCGCGCTAGGGCTTTAGCTTGTTCTTCTTGTCCTTGGTGATGCGGTAATGCAGCACAACAGCCTTGCGTTTTGGGAATAACAACTTCGCAACCGTTTGCCGTTAAGACTCTGACAGTCGCTTCGTTAACTGGGGAGAAAAATAGTCGCTGTACGCACCCTAAAATCATCCCCACACGATAGCGTTTCTCTTCTTGGGCAGGAATAATCGTAGGTAGTTTGTCTTGAAATGAACTAATGGTAATTTTGGGTAATATCGATTCCATCGCGGCGAGGCGAGGCGAAAAGCGTTGCAGTAACTTTGTTGCACGAACAAAATTTTGTACGCCTGATTTTTGGTAGAGAAATAGAGGGGCGAGTAAAAATCGCAAACGGTTGGGATAGGGAAATAGTGAGAAAATGAGTTGACGATACAAGCGATCGCCTAAAGAGCGGGGATAGTTGCGTTCAACTTGAGGACGTGTTGCCGAAATTAATTTGTCGTATTGTACGCCGGAAGGACACGTTGTTACACACGCCAGACATCCTAAACACGAGTCAAAATGTTGTACCGTCGCTTTACTCAGCGGAATTTCGCCTTCATTGACTGCATCCATTAAATAAATACGTCCGCGTGGCGAATCCATTTCTTTGCCAATAACGCGGTAACTTGGACACGTTGACAAACAAAATCCACAATGAACGCACGTATCAATTAACTTCGGATCGGGCGGATGTTGCGCGTCAAAGCCAGTTATTTGACTTAAACTAGCAGGTATTGCATCTTTTGAAGAATCTGAAGTTTGCATTATATTCTTGTTTCCTCAAAAATTAATTCCAAATTTCTGCAAAATCTAAAATAAATTCTGGTAATATTGCTCCTTCTAAAAGTGTTTGCGGAGATGTTATTGTTTCTCCGTCTTGATTTTGTTTATATATTTCTACTTGTTGATTTTGCGGATCAATTAACCAACATAAAGCCATACCATTTTCGAGTTATTCTTGCATCTTAGCGCGTAATTCTTTGAGGCTATCTGATTTTGATCGTAGTTCGATAGGGAACATGTCATTTTTTCTACAAGCAATTATGCTGAGCGGCTGGGCAATGGTGAGTCAATTAACCTATTCAGATAAGCACAACGATGAGCTAACACTTGCGGGACATTTTCCCGCTTCCAC
>NZ_MRCC01000038.1 GCF_001904655.1 Chroogloeocystis siderophila 5.2 s.c.1
CATCTCTATATTTTACGCCGCACAGCGGCGGGGAATTTGACCCGCAGAGATTAAAATAGTCAGACATTAGTCAACTTATTTAGCTACAAATTATAGTTAACAAAGCCTGTTCTTCATGGCTAGTGAAGTCGAATCTAGATTTCAGAAAGTACTATTTTGCAAGTATGCGACTTACTATAAAATTTTCAGCTACCTTCGCACATATTTGGACATGGATATTTTCTTTCTGCAGACAAATAAATCTAAATTATTTATATCTAAACCAAATCTTTTCTTAAAAATTTGCCTAAAGAGTTCCTGGGGATTTTGTTACGAAATTCAACAATTCTTGGAATTTTAAACTCTGCAAAATGTTCTCTACAGTAAGATATAATGTCTTGCTCTTCACAATTACCTAAGTCATTCTTTACAATAACGGCTTTAATAACTTCTCTAGCATTTGGATCTTTGACTCCAATAACAACTACTTCTTTTACTTTAGGATGAGTCATGAGAACATCCTCAATTTCTAGAGGATTAACCTTGCGACCTCCTGTATCAATCAACATTTTTTTTCTACCAGTGATATACAAACGACCAAACTTGTCTTTTTTTCCTAAATCACCAGTTAAAAAACAGCCTTCCTTAAATGCTTGTTGGCTTTGTTTTGATGTATTATAATAACCACTAGCAAGTGCTTGGCTTGCAATTACTATCTCGCCACTCACATCGACAGGTAGTTCTTTGCCCTTATCATCAACAATCTTTAGACTTACATTTTTCATGGGACAACCTACTGAATTATAGGTCTTTTCTAATTGATCGTCTAAATTTATTGAAATAGAGCCTGCTTCTGTACAACCGTACAATTGTCTAACTGGAATATTGAACTTCTGGAGAAACCGATCAAAAACACTTTTTGGTAGAAAATTACCTGCAGAAATGCATAATCTCAAAGTCGATAAATCTACGCAATTGTTTACAGATGCTTGCACTAAAGCTTCAAAAACATAAGGTACAGCAGGGCAAATAGTAATTTGCTCTTTTACCATCAGTTCTAGAACTCTTGAACATCTAAACATAAATGGTAGTTCAGTCGGAGTGCCATTTTGTAAAAACTGCTCTAACATGACCAAAGTAGCGCCATTATAGAGGGCAGCTAACAGACACGTACCTAAACCATAGGCATGATACAGAGGTACTACACACAGAATATTATCTGCTGAGGTTAGACCAACTGTTGCTGTGAAGTTATTAACTTCGTGGAATAAGTTCTTTTGAGTTCTACATATTTTTTTTGGTTTACCAGTCGAACCTGATGAATATTGATAAAGTAAAATCCCTTCAAAAGGTAGACAATTTTCTTCCTTTGCCAGTACTTCTGGAAATTGTCGAATTAGGTCATAGAAATTTATTATCGACTCCTGAACACCATCAATAATAATTAATTTTATTTTCTTACCTGTTGTTTTAATTATTCTACAGCAGATATCTAGTCGCTTAGTATCAGTAATAATTGTACAAACATTACTGTCGTTAAGGTAGTAACAAAGTTCATCTTCTTTAAAGAGGTGGTTGAGTGGTAAAACAATAGCTTTTAGTCTAGCAGCAGCATAAAAGCTAATAATAAATTCAGGACAGTTCGGCAGAATGATTGCAATACAATCACCTTGATCAACACCAATTGAACTTAAACCTTTACATAAACTTCTAGTATTAGAATAAAGCTCTGCATAGCTAATTCTTAAATTATTATAGATGACAGCAGTTTTTTCACGATGCTTTTGGACAGTAGTGGCTAAAGCTTGGTCTAACATTTGAACTTCTCTTATTTGCCAAAATAATTGTTGTTGCTAACACCTAGTGTTCTAATTTAGCAAGCTTCAGTAAAGTAGCTTTCGGGAAACTTTTCAGTAATTAGCATTATAAGTTGCTGTTTTGAAAATACTCCATATGTACGGAAGAGAAGATTGGATTCTGATTGAATATTAAAATAACTAGCTAATTCATTAGCAGGTTCTTTGCCAGAATTAAAAATTTCTTTAAATGTTTCTACTCTGCAATCAAACCAAATTTTTCCAATTGGAGTTTTGGTTCCTAGTAATTTATCTCTAAATTTTTCATCTATTTTTTCAGGAAAAATTAATGATTCTGCATAAATAAAGTTCTTACCACTTTTTTTTCCTCTAAGCAATACTTTTCTGTCAATTATCTCCGTTTTTTGCGTTAGCTCTACAAATGGGATATCTTGCGTTGGCAAAACCAGTTCTTCTGATAATTTCACTATCTGAATTGCTTCAAGTAAACATACTTCCAATATATGCGTTATCGTTCCATCGGTTGTCAGTAGAATCTTTTGAAAATTACTTAGAGTAAATGGATCTATGCGAGTACAACTTAAGGATTGTTGCAGATTGCTCCTCATGGTTAAGGTTGTTACTTGTCTTCTGGGAAGGAGATTTTTTTGTTGCATAAAGCTTATTCTGTTTTGCATAGTGATTAAAGTCCTACTATTGAAAAATCAGGATAGAAAGTTGGGCAGCAAAGATCGCGTTAACTTAACTACCTTCTCCTATTAGATACTTTAGAAGTGCTGTAATTTGGGACTTAATAATACTGTCAACACTTCGCTTTAGGCTTAAGACAAAAGTAATCAGGATTGAGACAATCTCTCTACTTAAAATTAGAGACTTGCAACCAGAGCATCTTTCGTCTTGCACTACATATCTCAACCAAATACTTTTTATTCTCCATATTTAAAGACAGAGATTGTGATATAAGTTACTCAATCCTCAGTAGTATTTTGGTCAATGATTACCTTTCCTTAAAGGAAAGTTGACTTAGGCACATCAAGCTGAGAGTGGCATCCAGGTATCTCAGCTCGATATACTTTATGCCAGAGCAGCTGAGTTTCCAGGAGCCGTAAAGTCTTGCAAAGCTCCTCCGGACTGTGAATTTGAATTGAGCTTGGCTAACCAGCCATCCCAAGAACCAGCATTAGTACCTCCAAGTGAACCATCAGTATTTCCTACAACAAAGAGGCTACCAAAGTTATCAGCAGCAATAGAACCGGCAAAATCGGTGTTAGGAGTGCCAAACTGTTGAATCCATAATTGGTCTCCATCAGTGTTGTACTTAGCTACCCAAGCATCTTTCTCGCCCTTGTTAACGCCCTCCAATACATCGTCGGTATAACCTGTTACGAAGATATTGTCATTTACGTCAATATCTATTGCAAAGGCTTCGTCAGCACCACTACCACCAAACTGTTGAATCCACTCCTGGTTCCCATTAGTGTCATATTTAGCTATCCAAGCATCGTAGGAGCCAGCATTCTCTCCTCCCAAGTCTCCCAAAGTCCATCCTGTAGCGTAGCTATTACCCTGACTATCGACAGCGATATCCCAAGCGAATTCGTAATCACTACTCCCAAACTGTTGAATCCACTCCTGGTTCCCATTAGTGTCATATTTAGCCACCCAGGTATCATAGGCTCCAGCATTCCCTTCTCCTGTCAAGTCTCCCAAAGTCCATCCTGTAAGATAGCTATTACCCTGACTGCTAACAGCAATACCATAACATTCATCAAAAGAGTTAGGATCGCCAAACTCACTAAACCACAAATGGGTGCCATTAGTATCATACTTAGTCACCCAGAAATCGTCTTGATAACCAATTACTCCTCCCGCTTTGACAGTGAACCCTGCCTGGTAAACATTGCCATCATCATCAATATCAATAGCCAAAGAAGTATTAATAATATCGGTTCCATACTGTTGAATCCACTTCTGGTTCCCCTGACTGTCATACTTGGCTACCCAAGTATCACTACTTGCTCCCTGCCTAGGACCAGCTAAATTGCCCTGGGTAACGCCTGTTATATAGGCGTTTCCTTCTTGGTCCGTGGCGATGTCATATGTCGTGTCAAACTCGGAACTACCAAACTGTACAATTCCTGCCAGATTACCATCGCTGTTGTATCTTGCTACCCAAGCATCACGAGAGCCTATGTTGCTGTCGCTACCTGGAATGGTACCTAAGTCACCGGTGGTACCTCCTACTAAATAGACATTTCCCGCTCCATCTGTAGACACGCCACTTGCGATATCAAACTTACTAGTTCCAAGTTGCTGGGCTTTATTGAGTACTGGTCCTTCTGGTGGGGTATCCCCTACAAACTGGAAATAGTTACCGTTTAAATTCAAATCAGAAACAAGGGGCACAAAAGCAACAAAGTCAGAGTTATTTCCCTCCTGGAACGATATTGCTGTTCCAAGGCTCGATTCAACCAATTGATAGTCTGCTGATGTACCGTGTAGCTGAATCACATCCTGACTGGGATTGAAGTTCAAAGCTACAGCAAAGTCGTAGTTGCCGTTATTAGCATAGTAGGGTTGTTGCCAATCACCCAAAAAGAATTTGTTTGCGAAACTACGGGCTGGACTTGGAGATAAACCTGGTACTTCAAAGTCTGCGAGAAAGATATCGAATTGTAGTTGACTAGAGTTATCAGCAACAGGATCTAAACCAATAAGGACATCATTTCCATAACGACCGGCAATTAGTTGATTTTGTCTAAATCCAGCAGCAAGATCGCTACCAGGAGTATACAAATTTAAACTAACCTGCGGGATATTAACGTTGTTAGTATTACTTCCTTGATTTTGGATGATTGTTTGTAGCGATGTATTAAAATCATCCTTAGGCAAGTATTTTTGGGTTAATGCTTCAAGGAGTCCATTTTCTGTTGATTTATTTGGGTTATTCACTACAATTTCCTCTTGTTGCAAGCTATAAGTTAAAGTTTCATTAGTTGCACTAATTTTTCGGTGCTGTCGAACAGACAACATTTTGAATACCAAATCAAATTTTTGGTTAAAGATGCTATTACTAATGACCGTTCTAAGTTTTCTAATCAATTGAGAAATGAAAGTAATAATCTAGGGAAAACTAAAGTAATACTCTCAGTACTATCTAAGTGCCCACCACTGATGTTGTCTATACAGAAAAGTTCATACTTTAAACAACACTCACAAATATTTCTATGCCGATACAAACGCCTGAACTTTTATGTATTGACAAGCTCTAGCCTTAACTTGGAGGATACTAGCAGTACATATCCTAAAGTACGACTTGTTTTTCCTGGGAGCTTTAAATAAAAGTTAGTTGTTTTATCAACCCTTAATTTCCCTACCTAATTAACGCAGGTTTAGCTTCAAAAAAAATATTTTTGAGGGTCATGGAGCTAATTATAGCTTTTACTTAGCCTCTTTTACCCAGCAGCTATTTTTTAATTATGACAAACTCTCACACTAGAAAACTAAAGATAGGAATCTATGACTATAACTATTAAAACATCGTTTATTCGTAGGCTATATTTACATCTGCTAAACGCCTATTCACGCTATATTAATCGTTTTTCTGTATACCGCATAGCATTTAGATATTTTATTAAAACACTAGTAATTGTAGGAACTAAAACGCTGGACATGCAATTTCCATCTCGAGTGACTGGTGGTTGGTGGTGGACATGGCGCTGGCGTTGGGAGATGATTATGCAGTGGCACGAATACGAAACGGTTCAATGGTGTCAGCAGCTAGTTAAACCAGGTATGGTTGTCTTAGACATAGGCGCTCATATCGGCTATTTCACCTGGTTATTTTCTGACTTAGTTGGACCGAGCGGAAAAGTAATTGCCTTTGAACCCTGTCCCGAAAACTATCCATTACTACTGCACAACATTAAAGCCCGAGGATGTCATGTTGCAGAGCCAGTTTGCGTAGCGCTCTCAGATGAGATTGGAGAGGTAGAGCTGTTTATCTCTAAGGGGAATACTACACATAGTCTGAACAAAGAATTTACTCAGAACCAGGAAGGGAGCGTTAGGGTTAGAAGTACTACAGTCGATGCATACATGGCAAATGTGAATCACCTACCAGTAGGATTCGTGAAGATAGATGTTGAGGGCGTGGAGCCTCAAGTCTTAACTGGGATGATGGATACAATTTATAGAAACCCAGAACTAGTGATGGTAGTTGAGCTGAATCCCAAGGCTCTTGAGGCTGGTGGGTATAGGGCAGAGGAGCTTATTGCTCAACTGGAAGCTTTAGGCTTTGTACCTAAAGCAATAAAAGAGGATGGTGAACTTGTTCCACCATTTGAAGATTCTTCCAGAAAGGTACAAAACTTACTTTGTCTTAGAGCTTCATCACAAGTAAAAATATCACTATATTAGCCTAATTTATGACAAGTGAAAGAGAATTTTAATCTAAAATTGAATTCGTTTTGTAGGAGAAAATATTATGAGCAAAGTTGTTTCTCTTGGAAAAATTGGGCTTGATACTCCGCTAGATAAGATTCAGTTAATTCGATTATATGGGGCAATTTTAGAGTCAGGTTTTGATGTATATTTTCCACCAGAGGCTGAAGAAGTTTTACAGCATTTAAGTAAGTATTTTAATATCAAATATCATCTTGGAATACAAGGAATTCCCTTACTTAAAGACAAAGTGACTATCTCACACGCCAAACCTCAGTGCAGGATAGGATCGCTTACAAAACCTTTAATATTTCCGCATGAAATGGTAATAAAATGCCGAGCCAAGTGGAATAAGGAACGCAAAATTCACTTTTTATTTTGCGGTTTATTGACTGAACAAAGAAAACAATGTTTGGATTCTTGGACTAGAGAAAAATTTGGCTATAAAAACATTTTTTTGAGTAATCAGCAACCTTTACAAAATCTACTCCAACGCTTTTACAAACAAATAGTCGATTATTATAACTGTAGACATATTTATCAAAATGTAGGTCTTTACGTCTTCTCATCAACTAGAGGTCGAGAGTTCCCCATAAAAGTATGGGATGAAGATTATTATAATCTCCTTTCCAATTCACAATTTGTTCTCTGTCCAGATGGCAACTATACCTGGACTTATCGTTTTTTTGAATCTATCTTATGTGGAGCAATTCCTATAGTTGAAAACACATGCAGCATCTATGATGGCTTTGAGTATTTTTCTGTAAAAGACTCCTTAAACAATCTCATATACTCCAAAGAAATTGTAGAACATAATTTTTCTAGAGCTAGAGAAACCCTCACAGTACCACACGAGAATCTAAATAGTTACCTTTTAGAGATTTTGAGATATAAACAAAGTAATAAAGCAGAAGTAGGTGAACTAGAACAGACAGTTACTTAGGTTTTCGTTGTAAGGAGGAAATATGAAAAGAAAAGGAGTTTTGATTTGTGGATACTATGGCAACTATAATCTTGGCGATGAAGCTATGCTGACTGGGATGCTTAAGCTGTTACAGCAACACGATCAATGGCGAGTTACGGTCTTTTCTAAGGACACTCAGGACACTAAGACCCGTCACTCTGTGGAAGCAATCCATTATCAAAGTGGTGAGTTCAAAATTCAACATAACCTGACAATGCTGCAAAATCAGTACTTCATTCTAGGGGGTGGTGATTTGCTGCGGGACAGTGTTAACAACTCCAAGGCAGAACGCTGGTTACGTCCTTTACAGCGGGCAATCAGGCTTCGCCTTCGCACTCTCGTTCTTGGAATTAGTGTTGGCGAAATCTGGAGAAAGGAGACTGAGAAGATCATTCCTCAAGTTCTCGATCAAGTCAATCTCTTGGCAGTTCGCGATGCAGATTCTAAAACTCAATTGGAAAAACTGGGCGTTCGTAAAAATATTCACGTTATGAGCGATCTGGCATTACATGGTTTGCCAGAGATATCCCCTCACTCAACTCACTTGGCTCGAGCAATTCAAATTGGCATTACGGTTCGCCCATTAGTTGGGTCTGGGTACTCTACAGATGTAAATGCATATTCTAAATTCCAGCAGGAATTAGCAGCGATCGCAGATTTTTTAGCAGAACAGTGTGGAGCCACAATCCACTTTCTCCCCTTTCAGGCTCTCAAGAAAGGCTATCATTCAACTGATGACGATCGCATTGGTATCTTAGATATCCTCCGCTACAGTCGTTGTTCAAGCCAATTCGTCGTTCATCCCTATTTTGAATCGCTGCAATACCTGATACAACTAATTAGTCAGTTAGATTTAACAATCGGTATGCGCCTCCACTCACTAGTTCTATCAGCTGGATTAGGTGTACCAGTTATAGCAGTAGAATATGCTTCCAAAGTGCGAGGATTTATGCAGGAGATTGGTCAAGTCGAGTACTCGATTCCTATAGAATGCTTTAATCGCGAACAGCTACTCCCAATCATTAGAAATATCCTGAACGATCCATTAACGGCACGTAAGCATGTAGGGGCAGGAATTAAAAACTACCGTCAAGGCAGATCAAGAATACAACAGATTTTAGCACAAACATTAGTATGATTTCGCTTTTCTAGTGATTCATGCAACAACTCTATTGTAGAGAAGCTAAGAGAGATATGAACTTCTTGCCTGATTAGAGCGTGTTTCTAAATAAAAGATTAAGTGAGAGGAGATAGTAGAGCAGTCAGGA
>NZ_MRCC01000039.1 GCF_001904655.1 Chroogloeocystis siderophila 5.2 s.c.1
TTCAGGTCTTCACTGGAAAGATGGCGTTCTCGATGGGCTTTTATCTGCCGATTTGGTGTGAGAACGCGTCAGGTCGAACAAGGCAAGCGTCGCAGAAAGTCTATTCTTGACCATAAATGCCCAAGGCATCTATTGAGCTAGAAATACCAGACTTATTAACAAGAGGATCAATGGGCAAACCGTATACGGGATTGAACAGGTCAATTAGAACGACTTGGCATAGAAGAGTAGGAAAGGAAGTGTTGTCCTACTCATCGATTTGCCACGAATCTTTAGTAAGTTCTTCATCAACAATTCGCTTAGGACGCAGTACGAGAACAACTCGACCGAGTAGTGGAGTATCAGTCGCGCTGTCAAACCATTGAAATTCGAGTTGTCCTGATTGTTCAACAACAAAGTAGCTATTAACATCCCATTCACGTTGGGAACGATCAACAAGGACTAAGACTTGTTCTTTACTAGTTTCAGTTTGATTTGGTAAGTGATCGCCCTTACACAAAATTGCCACTGGATCTTGTGCACTCAAGACAATTTGCCATCCTGGTATTGGTACCCACGCTTGTTCTCCAGCAAATTTGACCATGCGAAACGGCTCTAGTTCTGCGACTAGGGGAACTGCTTTAAAGTCATCCGCCTTCAGAGGCATTTCGCCAACCACAGGAACCAGGCGCGGTAATTCTTCCTCAGCTTCAAGACGATAAAACGGCAAACGTGGTGCAGGGCGCTTCGAGACAACGGTAAAATCGACTAAAAGTTGCTCGAGCTGTTCTCTAGCAGTTGCAGTATGCGCAAATCTCAAACCTTTGGCGATTAAACGCGATCGCTCTTGTAAATCATTTTTTTGCCGCGCGAGTTTCCAAGATTGATACGCTAACGCATCACCAGGATGATTGGAAAAGCCTGCAGGTAATGTCCGAAATCGCGAAAATTCTTTAACGGCTTTAGCAACTTCTTTTGCTTCGTCCGCATCAAGGCGGTGCAATAAAATCAACTCAGCCGCCGCAGCACGTTCAGCTTGAGTTAATAAGCGCAGTTCATATAATACATCACTACCCCGCTGGGCATAATGCGATCGCACTTCGGGCGGTGCTTCAGCTTTCTCAATAGAATCATACACTTGCGCGCCCACAATTACTTGATTTTGCTGCACTGGCTCAAATCCAGTTGCTTCAAAAATTGCTTGGGAATTATAACCAGACTTTTGTAACCTGGCACAAGCTTTGCCCCATTCTACCCAATTGCCCTGCTTTTGCCGTAGCGATCGCAATAATTCCTCAAGCACTTCTTGAGATTCACCATCATTAGCAAGATTCGCTGGTAATTCAGTCATAATCTCAGCAACTCGTTAAGCACAAATCCTATTTTAATGTGAAGAGTGTAGAGGAAGCAGAGGGGCGGAGGAAGTAGAGGAGAAATACTACAATAAAATTCTTTTGCACTAACCACTAGCCACTCCTTATGACTTCAACTCAAATCCGCGACATTTTCGACCGTATTGCCCCAGTTTATGACCAAATGAACGATTGGCTGAGTTTAGGGCAGCATCGCATTTGGAAGCAAATGACCGTTAAATGGAGTCGTGCAAAAGCTGGAGACACTTGTCTTGATTTATGCTGTGGAAGTGGCGATTTGACATTAAGGCTGAGTCGTGTCGTAGGAACTACAGGTCAAGTTTATGGCGTGGATTTTTCACCGCAGTTACTGGCGATCGCCCAACAACGTTCGCAACAATACTCTACTGCCATTACCTGGATAGAAGCCGACGTTTTGAAGTTACCCTTCGGGGATAATTTCTTTGATACAGCGACAATGGGCTACGGATTGCGTAATGTTATCGATATTCCGCTTTGCCTTCAAGAATTACACCGCGTACTCAAACCTGGTGCCACAGCTGCTATTTTGGACTTTCATCGCCCTAGTAATTCGCAAATGCGAGCATTTCAACAGTGGTATCTCGATACATTAGTTGTTCCACTCGCGCATCAACTTGGCTTAACCGAAGAGTACGCTTACATCAGCCCCAGTTTAGAGCGATTTCCTACCAGTCAAGAACAACTCAAATTAGCTCAAGATGCAGGCTTTACCAAAGCCACACACTACCCCATTGCTAGCGGTATGATGGGAGTATTGACAATCACAAAACCTTAGATTTGTGTGGAGCATTCATTGTCTTTGCCAAAATCTAAGACCTGAAATTCTTATCGGTTCGCATCCTTGGACTGGTCTAACCTTTGGTTTTATGCAGCACCTCCTGTACTTGGAGGAATTATTGGCTATTTTACGAACGACATAGCCATTAAGATGCTCTTTCGTCCTTACCGAGCAATCTATATCGGTCGAAATCGTTTACCGTTTACCCCAGGTTTAATTCCGCGCAACCAAGAACGGTTAGCAAAGCGGGTTGCAGACACAATCATGGGGTCACTGCTGACGCCAGAAGAATTGCAAAATTTAGCACGGCGCTTACTGCAACCCGAACGTGTGCAGGCTGGTATTTTGTGGCTGCTACGATTAGCCTTAGATCAAATTCGCCTTGACAAAGAGCAGAAAACTGCAAAAATTACGGCAAATATCCTCAAAGATTTGCTTGGTCAATCTTTACCACGTTTACTCAAAGTTTTAGCGCGACGCGAAGATTTTTTAGAAGCGCAAACGAATCAGATTTTCGATCAAGTACTCCTTGAGTTTCAACTGAGCGACGAACAAGCGACTAAACTTGCAGACTGGTTATTACAAGTTGTTTTACCACCCGACGTGATTCGTCAGCTTTTAGTTGACTTTCTCACCGATCGCACAATTCAAACGATTGATGAAGGCTTTCGCGAAAAAGCCAGCGGAACTTACTGGGTTGTTGCTAATTTATTCGGTTTACGTAATACCTTAACGCGCCTCAGAAGTTACTGCTTAGACGAAAGAGAAGCTGCAAATGATCGCATCCAAGAATTAACTCGCTCATTAGACGTTCGTAACCGCCTCAAAACTTGGTTAAAAAATCTGTCTTTACAAAACTTACCTGTCTCGACAGTACGCCAGCTACGCAAAACGATCCGCGATACGATTCGCAGCTATTTACAAACGCGTGGCGGTGAAGTTCTGCAAGGCTTAAGCGATTCGCTTGATTGGGAAAATATAGCGAGTCTCCTGTTAAACCGTCTGCGTAATTCAGCAGCAGTAACTACTTCGCTCGATGTTGTTAGCAAAGAACTGGCATTAATTTTAGAACGCTACCTAGAACGCGATTTAGAAAATATTGTGGCGCAGGCAATTCCAATTTTGTCAATCGATCAAGTGATTGTTGATCGTGTTAAATCAACTTCCGCAGCGGATCTCGAAACCGCAGTCGAAGGAATTGTTAAAAATGAGCTACAAGCAATTGTTAATTTAGGTGGAGTTTTAGGATTTGTCGTCGGTTCGTTACAAACCCTATTTTTGATCTTCCGTAATTTCTAGTCCTTAGCTAGGCGCAACCGCGTAGCGCACAAGTTGTCCGAGGCGTTGGCGGAGAGTTTCTAATCCTAAGCGATCGCTTGCAGAAATATACACTGCTTGCGGAAACTCTTCTTGCGCGACGGCTAACGTATCACTATCAACGCGATCAACTTTGTTCAAAGCAATCAGCATGGGTCCTGGAGTTATAGGCATTTCCGACAAAATACTCATCACTGACCGAATTTGACTTTGCCATGCTGGATGCGAAAGATCGACAACATGAAGTAACGCATCGGCTTCTGTCACTTCTTCAAGCGTGGCGCGAAATGCATCCATGAGTGACGCTGGAAGTTCGTGGATAAAGCCCACCGTGTCTGTTAATACTATGGCTTGCGGTTTTCCACCCACATCGGGAACTACCAAACGGCGTGTCGTTGGATCAAGCGTTGCAAATAACTGATCCGCTGTGTAAACTTCCGCATTAGTCAGTGCATTGAGTAGTGTAGACTTTCCTGCGTTCGTATAGCCAACGATCGCCACTGAAGGAACTTCGCGATGTTGGCGCTGTTGTCGCAGACGTGATCGATGCGCTTGTAGTTGATTGACTTCTTCTTGTAATCTTGCAATCCGTCTGGCGATCGCGCGGCGTTCGGTTTCTAGTTTTGTTTCACCAGGTCCGCGAGTTCCAATCCCACCACCAAGTCGCGACATCGCTTGACCCCGCCCTGTCAGTCGCGGCAGCATATATTCAAGCTGGGCAAGTTCGACTTGTAATTTACCCGCCCGCGTGCGAGCGCGTTGGGCAAAAATGTCTAAAATGACTTCAGTGCGGTCAACAACGCGAATTCCGATTTGCGTTTCTAAGTTGCGGACTTGCGCGGGTGAAAGATCGCGGTCAAAGACAATTAAGTTAGCACCTAGCGTTTGTGCAGTTAAAGCAATTTCTTGCACTTTTCCTTCACCAACAGCGGTTTGCGGATGCGGACGCGATCGCTTTTGGCGGAATGTTTGTAAAACTTCTCCCCCAGCGGTATCAACTAATCGCGCTAATTCATCTAAAGTATCTTGAAACGCTTGTGGTGTGAGAGTGTCAGTTTGGACGCCTACAATGAGTACGCGATCACGGTCGCTATCTACTTGCGTTGCAACGTATTCGCGCTGAAATTCAGCTTCGAGTCCTTCAACTAAATCAAGAAAATCCTGATTACTCAGAACATCTAAACTGAGTGGTTGTGACACATTCCAACTCGCTAGCGGTGAAGTGCGCGTCTGCTGTGTATCAGTTTCTGTTTCTTCGCTACTAGGAACCAAATGCGCCAGATAAGTTTCTTTAACATATCCTGTTGCTCCACCACCACGACGTTGAAATCCTGACCCTGTGATGTTGAGTACCGCTAGAACATCTAATCTTTGCAGCGCCATTGCAGTTAACGCCGCTTCGCTGGGTGGTTCAGATTTGAGTTGCGTAGCAATGCAGCGAATACCACTAAGACGTTCTGCACCATAGCGTGGTAGTTCTAGTGGTGGAATTTGAGTTTGACGTGGCGTACCAACCCCTACACGAATTACTTGTCCCCGACGATTTACATAGGTACACACCGGTTGATTAATTTCGGTGCTAATTGCTGCCAAACGCTGGGCAAATTCTGGTGTTGTCGGGCGATCGCCTGGTAGGCGTTGTTGATACAGCCGTTGTAGTTGCTTAATCTGGCTGGACTTTAAACCTTGAAGATTACCGTAAATAGTCTCGATAGGCACCTTCGACCAATATTTGGTCTTCTGAATTCACTATGTCTATTTTATCGTGCTCTTTTCATGTTGAATGATGGTCATTGGTCATTAGTAACTGGTAATTGGTGAATTGATAGCAATTAGCCGTTAGCTGTTAGCTTTTGTTTGATGGCTAAATGCTAATTGCCAAGTGCGATTACCTGTTACCTATTTCTCCAAGATTGTACTGCTTTGTATAGAGGTTCAGACAACCATCTGTCATACTGCGGATAAATCGGCAAACGTGGTATGAGTTGCCATCCTGCTGACTTTAATATTTGTAATAAATCAGCATCAGATAAGTGCGGATAATCTGGATTGACTTCATCTTTTGGACCAATACCGCCTAAATCTCTTGCTCCTGCTTTAATACAAGCAAGTAACCAGTTGGGATCTGAAACTAAATTTGGTGGAATTTGAATCGTAATTTCTGCGGGTAAAAGTTCTCTAGCTTTCGCAATCACTTCCGGTAACTGCTGCGGTTTAAAGCCTGCTGCGTTCCATGTTTGTTGATTTCCTGGGCTGTAAGGTTGCAGAATGACTTCTTGGATATGACCATAACGAGTGTGTAATTGCGCGATCACCTCCAACGTCTCCCACCAATCATCTTGTGTTTCGCCAATTCCCAAAAGTAAACCTGTTGTAAACGGAATCTGTAATTCTCCTGCCCAAACGAGTTGTTGTAATCTTAGTTCTGGTATCTTACTCGGTGCATGGCGATGAACTGTATTTAATAACGCAGGCGTTAGTTGCTCTAGCATTAAACCCATCGATACGTTTACGGTTTTAAGCTGTTGCATTTCTACAAAACTTAGAGGCCCTACGTTTGTATGTGGCAAAAAACCCAGTGCGATCGCCAGTTCGCATAACCCATAAATTAACTGTAGCCATGATTCACGCCTTGATGAATGCGGATGAATTTCGCCACTTAAAATAAGAATCTCACAAACGTTTTGATTCTGTAATTCTTTGAGGATTTTTTCGGCTGTAGAGAGGGTTATCCAGGGTGCTTTACCTGGTTCTACGCGAAAATTGCAATAATCACAGCGATTAAAGCACTCATAGGTAGGCACTAAGGTGTAGGCAGGACTATACGTAATAACGCCGGACATTACTTCGCTCTGCTAGAACTCACTTAATTCTAAAAAATTTTTAAAATCCTTTACAAATCGCAACAAATAGCTTAAGGTATTAAGTGTAGGGAACAACACCTACAAAATCATTCAGCAAAGCAAAAGCAATCATAAAAGTATGACAACAACTCTACAAAGACGCGAAAGCGCATCATTG
>NZ_MRCC01000040.1 GCF_001904655.1 Chroogloeocystis siderophila 5.2 s.c.1
TTTCCCAATTGACTTGACAATTCAGATTGGGGTTAGATATATTAGTAAAGCGCCGGTGAGGGAGGCGAGCGAAACGACCTTGCCAAGCCGAGCGACTGAACCAAGAAAAGAATATAGTTTGAAAGCCAAAAGAAGCACATCAAGTCTTCGTCAAAACAACTCTTAAATGGATAGATAAGAGTCCGGATTGTGAACAGAAGTAGCAGTCAAGGACGAAAGCTCTGTTAATAAAACGGAGAGTTTGATCCTGGCTCAGGATGAACGCTGGCGGTATGCTTAACACATGCAAGTCGAACGGTGTCTTCGGACATAGTGGCGGACGGGTGAGTAACGCGTGAGAATCTGGCTTAAGGACGGGGACAACCACTGGAAACGGTGGCTAAGACCCGATATGCCGAGAGGTGAAAGTATTTATAGCCTTAAGGGGAGCTCGCGTCTGATTAGCTAGTTGGTAGGGTAAGAGCTTACCAAGGCGACGATCAGTAGCTGGTCTGAGAGGATGATCAGCCACACTGGGACTGAGACACGGCCCAGACTCCTACGGGAGGCAGCAGTGGGGAATTTTCCGCAATGGGCGAAAGCCTGACGGAGCAATACCGCGTGGGGGAGGAAGGCTCTTGGGTTGTAAACTCCTTTTCTCAGGGAAGAAAAAAATGACGGTACCTGAGGAATCAGCATCGGCTAACTCCGTGCCAGCAGCCGCGGTAATACGGAGGATGCAAGCGTTATCCGGAATCATTGGGCGTAAAGCGTCCGCAGGTGGCACTTCAAGTCTGCTGTCAAAGGTCGGGGCTTAACTCCGAACAGGCAGTGGAAACTGAAGCGCTCGAGTGCGGTAGGGGCAGAGGGAATTCCTGGTGTAGCGGTGAAATGCGTAGAGATCAGGAAGAACACCGGTGGCGAAAGCGCTCTGCTAGGCCGCAACTGACACTCAGGGACGAAAGCTAGGGGAGCGAATGGGATTAGATACCCCAGTAGTCCTAGCTGTAAACGATGGATACTAGGCGTTGCTTGTATCGACCCAAGCAGTGCCGTAGCTAACGCGTTAAGTATCCCGCCTGGGGAGTACGCACGCAAGTGTGAAACTCAAAGGAATTGACGGGGGCCCGCACAAGCGGTGGAGTATGTGGTTTAATTCGATGCAACGCGAAGAACCTTACCAGGGTTTGACATGTCCGGAACCCCGCTGAAAGGTGGGGGTGCCTTAGGGAACCGGAACACAGGTGGTGCATGGCTGTCGTCAGCTCGTGTCGTGAGATGTTGGGTTAAGTCCCGCAACGAGCGCAACCCTCGTTTTTAGTTGCCAGCATTAAGTTGGGCACTCTAGAAAGACTGCCGGTGACAAACCGGAGGAAGGTGGGGATGACGTCAAGTCAGCATGCCCCTTACGCTCTGGGCTACACACGTACTACAATGCTATGGACAAAGGGCAGCAAGTTAGCGATGACAAGCAAATCCCATAAACCATGGCTCAGTTCAGATCGCAGGCTGCAACTCGCCTGCGTGAAGGCGGAATCGCTAGTAATCGCCGGTCAGCCATACGGCGGTGAATACGTTCCCGGGCCTTGTACACACCGCCCGTCACACCATGGAAGCTGGCCACGCCCGAAGTCGTTACCCTAACCGCTTGCGGAGGGGGACGCCGAAGGCAGGGCTGGTGACTGGGGTGAAGTCGTAACAAGGTAGCCGTACCGGAAGGTGTGGCTGGATCACCTCCTTTTTAGGGAGACCTACCCAACGCTGATAGTTGTAGAACAAATCAGTGTCAGGTCAACCTAGGTCGGTCGAAGTTAGATGTGTGGCTTTCAAACTAGAATTCGGTTCAAGTCAGGCTAAACCGAGTAAGGGCTATTAGCTCAGGTGGTTAGAGCGCACCCCTGATAAGGGTGAGGTCCCTGGTTCGAGTCCAGGATGGCCCACCTTAAGTCAAGAAGCGCCAAAGTTATTAGTTCTCGTTAAGAAGTCAAGTGAGGTTTAAGAAAGCCAAAGACCTTGACGACCTTAGGTAGAGATGATAAACTAGAAAAGTTGAGAAAAATTCAGCAATCGGCATAAAAACCGAACTGCTGGAAAATCTCCAGCCAGAACCTTGAAAACTGCATAATCATGCCAAAAATAATTGCAGGTAGAATGTAATGGCTCGCTAGATGAGCCAAAGTTACAGAACCTATCAAGCCAAAAAGACAACCATTAATAAATCAAGTGGTCAAGCTAAATAGGGCTGATGGTGGATACCTAGGCACACAGAGGCGAAGAAGGACGTGGTAACCGACGAAACGCTCCGGGGAGTTGGAAGCAAGCAGAGATCCGGAGATGTCCGAATGGGGCAACCCTATGTACTACCGACTGAATTCATAGGTCGGCAAGAGCCAACCCAGCGAACTGAAACATCTTAGTAGCTGGAGGAAGAGAAAGAAAACTCGATTCCCTAAGTAGTGGTGAGCGAACGGGGAATAGCCTAAACCAGAAGATTTATCTTCTGGGGTAGTGGGACAGCGATATGGAATCTGAGCGTTAGACGAAGCAGTCGAATACTGTACCAGAGAAGGTGAAAGTCCTGTAGTCGAAAAGGCAACGATACTAGTTGAATCCCGAGTAGCACGGGGCACGAGAAATCCCGTGTGAATCAGCGAGGACCACCTCGTAAGGCTAAATACTACTGTGTGACCGATAGTGAAACAGTACCGCGAGGGAAAGGTGAAAAGAACCCCGGGAGGGGAGTGAAATAGAACATGAAACCGTCAGCCTGCAAGCAGTGGAAGGACGATTCAACGTCTGACCGCGTGCCTGTTGAAGAATGAGCCGGCGAGTTATAACGTGTGGCAGGTTAAGGTGCATAGCCGTAGCCAAAGCGAAAGCGAGTCTGAATAGGGCGTATGAATTGTCACTTGTTATAGACCCGAACCCGGGTGATCTAACCATGTCCAGGATGAAGCTTGGGTAACACCAAGTGGAGGTCCGCACCGACCGATGTTGAAAAATCGGCGGATGAGGTGTGGTTAGGGGTGAAATGCCAATCGAACCCGGAGCTAGCTGGTTCTCCCCGAAATGTGTTGAGGCGCAGCGGCTGTGATTGAAAGTCTGGGGGTAAAGCACTGTTTCGGTGCGGGCTGCGAGAGCGGTACCAAATCGAGACAAACTCTGAATACCAGGCTCCAAGCAGCTAGTGAGACGGTGGGGGATAAGCTTCATCGTCAAGAGGGAAACAGCCCAGACCACCAGCTAAGGTCCCCAAATTGTCACTAAGTGATAAAGGAGGTGGGAGTGCAAAGACAACCAGGAGGTTTGCCTAGAAGCAGCCATCCTTGAAAGAGTGCGTAATAGCTCACTGGTCAAGCGCTCCTGCGCCGAAAATGAACGGGGCTAAGTGACATACCGAAGCTGTGGGATATGTAAATATCGGTAGGGGAGCGTTCCGCGATAGGGTGAAGCACTAGCGGCAAGCAGGTGTGGACGAAGCGGAAGTGAGAATGTCGGCTTGAGTAGCGAAAACATTGGTGAGAATCCAATGCCCCGAAACCCTAAGGGTTCCTCCGGCAGGTTCGTCCACGGAGGGTTAGTCAGGACCTAAGGCGAGGCCAAACGGCGTAGTCGATGGACAACGGGTGAACAATCCCGTACTGACAATAAGTAGTGCAGAGGGACACAGAAGGCAAAGCCAGCCGGATGTTGGTTACCGGTTCAACCACTCAAGGTGATGAGAAGCGGCGAAAACGCTTTGAGCCAAGATGGGAGCACGAGGTGCTACGGCACCGAAGTGGTGTAGTCAAGCTGTCAAGAAAAGCTCGGTGGCACGTTAACTTATTGTTACCTGTACCCGAAACCGACACAGGTAGGGAGGTTGAGAATACCAAGGGGCGCGAGATAACTCTCTCTAAGGAACTCGGCAAAATGGCCCCGTAACTTCGGAAGAAGGGGTGCCTACGCAAGTAGGTCGCAGTGAAGAGATCCAGGCGACTGTTTACCAAAAACACAGGTCTCCGCAAAGTCGAATGACGACGTATGGGGGCTGACGCCTGCCCAGTGCCGGAAGGTTAAGGAAGTTGGTCAGGGAGTCATCCTGAAGCTGACGACCGAAGCCCCGGTGAACGGCGGCCGTAACTATAACGGTCCTAAGGTAGCGAAATTCCTTGTCGGGTAAGTTCCGACCCGCACGAAAGGCGTAACGATCTGGATGGTGTCTCAGAGAGAGACTCGGCGAAATAGGAATGTCTGTGAAGATACGGACTACCTGCACCTGGACAGAAAGACCCTATGAAGCTTTACTGTAGCCTGGAATTGGGTTCGGGCTTTGCTTGCGCAGGATAGGTGGGAGGCGTTGAACTACTCCTTGTGGGGGGTAGGGAGCCAACGGTGAGATACCACTCTGGCGAAGCTAGAATTCTAACCTGTAGCCGTCGACCGGCACGGGAACAGTTTCAGGTGGGCAGTTTGACTGGGGCGGTCGCCTCCTAAAAAGTAACGGAGGCGCGCAAAGGTTCCCTCAGCACGGTTGGAAATCGTGCGGCGAGTGTAAAGGCAAAAAGGGAGCTTGACTGCAAGAGCAACAACTCAAGCAGGGACGAAAGTCGGCCTTAGTGATCCGACGGCACTGTGTGGAAGGGCCGTCGCTCAACGGATAAAAGTTACTCTAGGGATAACAGGCTGATCTCCGCCAAGAGTTCACATCGACGCGGAGGTTTGGCACCTCGATGTCGGCTCATCGCAACCTGGGGCGGAAGTACGTCCCAAGGGTTGGGCTGTTCGCCCATTAAAGCGGTACGTGAGCTGGGTTCAGAACGTCGTGAGACAGTTCGGTCCATATCCGGTGCAGGCGCAAGAGCATTGAGAGGAGTCCTCCTTAGTACGAGAGGACCGGGAGGAACGCACCGCTGGTGTACCAGTTATCGTGCCAACGGTAAACGCTGGGTAGCCAAGTGCGGCGTGGATAACCGCTGAAAGCATCTAAGTGGGAAGCCCACCTCAAGATGAGTGCTCTCACTACAAGAAGTAGGTAAGGTCACAGGAAGAACACCTGTTCATAGGCGCTAGGTGGAAGAGCAGTAATGTTTGTAGCCGAGGCGTGCTAATAGACCGAGGGCTTGACCTCACAAGTATTGGTGGAGTGTCAAAAGTGGAAAGCAGTTAGGGGCATGATTTTGCAGTCTTCAGGAGTTGCTGCTCCAACAGTTTTCCTGGTGCGGTTAGCGCAGTGGAACCACACTGATTCCATCCCGAACTCAGAGGTGAAACGCTGCAGCGGCGACGATACTTTGGGGGTAGCCCTGCGGTACAATAGCTCCGTGCCAGGTTCATCTAAATTCCTTCT
>NZ_MRCC01000041.1 GCF_001904655.1 Chroogloeocystis siderophila 5.2 s.c.1
CTCTCTAACTTTTTTTCCTCATCTAAGAATACTTTGTTAGACCGCAACTTGGTATGATCGATAGTTTAGCGCAGGCGCTCTCAGGACAAATTTTCTCTGGTATGCGTTTGATGCAGATTGAGTCACGGGAAAGGGCCTTTCACTTGACCTTTTCTAGATAATTATGAAGTTGATGCAGATTATGTCATTATTGCGATTCCTTTTACTGTTCTGCGTGACGTTAAAATTCGAGTAGACTTGCCAAAGCAGTTGCGGCGTTTTATTAACGAAGTCGATCTTAGTGCGAATGAAAAGCTATACGCTGGATTCGACAAGAAAGTGTGGCGTCGAGAAAAAGGGTTTATTAAGGAAGCCTGGACAGAAAAATGGAGCGCTGACTTTCTACTTTGGTGGTAACGAAGTTACGACGCTACAATTTGGTAGTACTAAGTCACAAGGCAAGAGGTTTGCAAATCAATTTGAGAAGATCATCCCCAGCGTCAAGAGAGTTGCAATTGAAAGATTTTTGCGTACTCAATGGACTCAAGACGCTTTTACTAAAGGATCTTACACTAGTTTTCAGCCAGGACAAATAACAGACTTTGCAGATTTTTTCTATATCGAATCGGACAACCTAGAAGAGAGCCAAGATGTCAACATCGGGACTTTGGTTTTTGCTGGCGAGCATTTAAGCGACGAGTTCTATGGAAATATGAATGGCGCGGCTCATATTTTTTCTGCACAGTGAAATCACGATCCTGACGGCGCATGACCTAGAGATAGTACATACGTGCGCATAGCGATGAAAACAGCGGTGTTATGAGATGCTAAAATAGTGAAACATTGGGGGAATTAGCTCAGCTGGTAGAGCGCTGCGATCGCACCGCAGAGGTCAGGGATTCGAGTTCCCTATTCTCCATAAGCCTGCGGCTTTTACAGCACCAATAACCGCTTGCTATTGTCCCAAGGCTGTCCCAAATATAATCTGAGTCTGCCAGACTGTGCAACTAAGAAACTAAGAAACTAAGATTTAAGAAACTGTTGAGCATAGTTCAACCTAGTCGAATCAACTGCAATCAGATCACTGGTTGCACTAGGATTTGGTGATGTTGCTGGGATAGCTGATACAACTACATCCTAGGGTTTTGTAGCAGATGTTACAAAACTGCTTTAGTTGTCTCTCTGCAAGGCTTTGAGGCAATATGCATAAATATGCTCTTGATATTGCTAGCTAGTTGGAACCAAAGACCGGAATCAGGGCTTTAGGGTTGTAGTGATTCCTTACAGATAGCCTATATTGGTCTAATCCTTACAGGCTAAGGCTTTCACCCTATTTCTAAGCAGTTAGCCGCTATTGCTTCAGGACTAAGAAACCAGTGCCGCGCAAACATGGTGGGTAGCACTGGCTCCTAGGATTGTTGCTGGGATTAGGTTCTAGGTTGGTGCTATTTTGTTTCTTACTTCTTACTTCTTACTTTAGCTCTAAGATGTGCAAATAGTTGCATATAGATAACTAAAGACTCAGATCTGAGGAAGATAGAGTGATATCACTGATGATATTAAATCTGATATCAAAGATAAGCATAAACACCCATAGACTTATAATATCAAATCTAATATCATAAGTGATATCATAACTTGATTCAGGTTTAGCTATGGTTCAGGAGAAAAAGAATATGCCTATCAGGATCAGCCTAGAAGTTGCTGAGCGGTTGGAAGAGTTGAAAGCAGAGTCCGGAAAGAGCTACAACCAGTTGATAGAAGATGCTTTGGTCAAGTGCTACTGCAACCCGCCTCAAGCTACACCAACAACTGGTGCTGATTTAGAGCCGCTATTGAGGCGGTTAGATGCTATAGAGTCTAGGTTAGGCTCAAAAGATGATATCACTTCTAATATCACTTCTGATATTACTGATGATATCAAATCTGGTATTACTGATGATATCAAATCTGATATTAGTTATGATATCAAATCTGATATCAAATCTGATATGGAACCAGAACCGGAACCAACACCAGAACCAACCATATTAACTAAGCAGGAGTTGGCTGAAAGACTAGGGAGTAAGGTTAGCGGGGGAGCTATGTCAGCTCTAACAGCTTTAGCTACAGCTAAGAAGCCAGTTGCTTGGACATCTAAATATGACCCTGAGGGTTTAGGTTGGAAGCCTACAGATGGTTCTAGAGAACAGTGGGTAGTAGATAGCCAGCCTTAGTCTAGAGATGGAATCAGAACCGGAATCAACACCAGAACCAGAACCAACTACACTAACAGTCAAAGAGTTTAAGGGTAAAGAAGCAAGGCGGGCTGTAGCTAACTAGTAACTTAGGCGAAATAACTAGAACCCTGTGGGAGTAAAACCTACAGGGCTTTTTAGTGTATCTAGGTTAGGCTCAAAAGATGATATCAAATCTGATATTAAATCTGATATCAAAAGGCACCACTAAAACAGCTCCAAGTATTATATTGATTTTGGTACCTAGCAAAAGCACTCACACACACCATAAGTGGCTAGCCACCTATTTTGGTAGTATAAATCTCTAAAAGCTATACACAGAGGGAGTTTTGATGGCTAGCCACATGTATAGCCAACTATTGAAAAGGATAACAAAAATAGCTAGAGTGCTTACAGGGTTTGTAGTTTCATGGCTAGCCAGATATAATAGAGGTATCCCCAAAAGTATCCCCAAAAACTCCACAGAAAACTCCACAGCTTTAGCTAGTGTCAGCTAACCAGTTTGATAACCTGTTATAACAAGCTGATATATATAAACCAAACCCCAGTAGGCATAAATACTTACTGGGGTTTGTAATATTATTCTAGATTAGAATAGCTCAGGCATCTGTGGTTTGTTGATCATGTGCCCATAGGTTGTTAGAACCATCCTTGTATCTATGTGCCCTGCTAAATAAGCTATGCCTGTAGGTGCTATTCCTTGCTCTAGGGCATGGCTGATCATGGTGTGCCTACAGTTATGGATCTTGCGATAGGGAACCCCTACAGCCTTTAGTATGGGCTTCCAGTGGCGCATCCTAAAGTTATCAGCATCTATGATGCAACCACTAACTGTAGTGAAAACTAGCTCATGTGTTGGTGCGATCGCTGCTAGTGTTTCTCTTAAGGTCTGGCTCATGGGTAGCACCCTGATTGAGCCTGTTTTGGTGGATTTCCTGATTCTTGTATAGCCATTTCCTGTCAAGTCTTTAGGTAGTGATTCCGCTATAGTTATCTCTGACCTTGTAAAATCTACATCAACCCATCTCAAGCCAATAGCCTCAGCAGGAGTTACGCAGTTGGGTTAAGAACGAAACGGGGAGCCGCTAAGTAGACACGA
>NZ_MRCC01000042.1 GCF_001904655.1 Chroogloeocystis siderophila 5.2 s.c.1
CTCTCTAACTTTTTTTCCTCATCTAAGAATACTTTGTTAGACCGCAACTTGGTATAATGCGGTGTTGGCATTGCCAAATGGGGATGTGTTTCAGCAGGCATATCCGACTGAGGGCATTGCACTGGTGAGCGTGACGAGTGTGCTGGCCGGTAGAGTGCGGGTATCCATTACAGGAACAGATGCGCCGCCAACTGCCAATCTGAGTGCGGAAGCATTAGGGCTAGTGTTGGCAGTTACGCCTGGAACAGAGGTAGCAGAATCCAATGAAGAGGCGATTCAAGTGGTGGTAACGGGGGAACAACATGAGGGCTACAACCGCTCTGATGCAACAACTGCCACCCGAACCAATACGCCATTACGTGATATTCCTCAATCAATCCAGGTAATTCCTCAGCAGGTATTAACAGACCAGCAAGTCATTCAGCTCCGAGAAGCGACCCGCAATGTGAGCGGAGTGGTCGAAGGCAGTAATTTTGGTAATAGTGGTGATGCATTTTTGATTCGGGGTTTCCAAACGAACAACATTCTGTTAGACGGTATTGAACTCGGTACTTTTAATTTAGGTCTGAATAGCAGTTTCAGAGAAATCGCAAACATAGAAAGGGTAGAAGTGCTCAAAGGTCCAGCATCTGTTTTGTATGGCACCCTTGAGCCAGGCGGTATTGTCAATGTTGTCACAAAGCAACCTCTCGCTTTTCCGTCTTATGAAGTTGAACTTCAAGCTGGAAATTTTGAATTTCTTCGTCCTAGCATTGATTTTTCCAGTCCACTCAACTCAGACGGCACGATACTTTACCGACTAAACGCGGTTTATCAAACTGCTGATGATTTCCGTGAGTTTGAGCAAGGAATTGAGCGAATTTTTGTTGCTCCTGTGCTAAGTTTAGCTATTACTGACAACACAGATTTAGCCTTAAACTTTGAGTACCTCTATGATGAACGCCCCTTTGATCGCGGCTTAGCTGCTATTGGCGATCAGATTGCCGATATCCCATTTGAGCGGATTTTGGGTGAACCTGATGATATTAATATCAGAGAACAATATGTAGCGGGTTATCGCCTGGAACATCGATTCAGTAGAAACTGGCAACTCCGGAACGTCTTTCGCTATATCTCAACAGAACGCACCACGAGAGCGTTTCAAAATAGGGGCGATCTGAATGAAGAAACGGGCGATCTGGCGAGAAGCGTTGATGATCAAAACGGTACAGTTGCAGGCTATACCCTGCAAACCAATCTTGTAGGCGAGTTCTCTACAGGTTCGATCGAGCATTCACTTTTATTGGGAATTGATTTTTCCAGAGAAACGAATGACTTTGATAATCGCTCCGCGCTTGAGCGCAGCATCATCAATATTTTTGACCCAGTTTATGGTACTCCTAGACCCAGCCGCTCTGAGCTTAGAGATGAAAATCAGAGTTTGTTCGGGGGAACACTACAGGCTTTTGGACTTTATCTGCAAGATCAGATTACGTTGCTAGATAATTTAAAGCTACTCGTAGGTGGACGTTTTGACATCGTGGATCAAGATTCTTTCTTTACGAGTGTTTCTGCTGGAGATGTTCTCTCAGACACAACTGACCAACAACAAGATGAGGCATTTTCTCCCCGGATCGGGATTGTCTATCAACCCATCGAACCGCTTTCCCTGTACGCTAGCTTCAGTCGCTCCTTTGCCCCAAACTTTGGCACAACCGTCGAAGGAGACATTCTTGAACCTACACGCGGCACGCAATATGAAGTTGGTGTTAGAGGCGAGTTTCTTGAGGGTAGACTGACAACCAACCTGGTAGCCTATTACCTGACTAAAACTAACATCGCGGCTACAGACCCAGATAACCCAGACTTCAGTATTGCAACTGGAGAGCAGAGAAGCCAGGGAATTGAATTAGATGTGATTGGCGAAATTCTTCCTGGTTGGAATATAATTGCCTCTTATGCTTACACAGATGCTGAGGTGACTGAGGATGAAGGCAGTTTATTAGAAGGAAATCGATTGGCAGGTGTACCAGAACATACTGCCAGCTTATGGTCAACCTACGAAATTCAAAGCGGAGATTTGCAAGGGTTGGGCTTTGGGTTAGGATTATTTTTTGTGGGCAAACGACAAGACTTCGATAATTCTTTCAGTGTTCCAAGTTATCTCCGTACAGATGCCAGTCTTTTTTATCGGCGAGACAACTGGCGAGCAGGCATCAATTTTAGGAATCTCTTTAATATTGACTATATTGAAGCTGTCGATGATCGAGCGCGAATTACTCCAGGCGCACCTTTTACCATTGTTGGTTCAGTCTCAGTAACCTTCTGAAGAGTTAGGAGCAAGAGAAACTGTGAATTTTCTGCCGAGCAGTAAAAAAATTCTGTGGGTGCAAAATTTTAGACAAGCTACTCACTTCCTTGTTTCTGGCGTTTTTTTTAAGTATTTCTCGTTCCATTTACTGATTTTGATCGCCCTGGTTCTTTGTCTGGTTTCAGCCTGTGATAACAATTTTTCATCAAATAGCGTCTCTAATTCACCACTTCAATCAGATTGTCGAATCGTTGAACACGCTATGGGCAAAACCTGTGTTCCTCTTAATCCTCAGCGTGTGGTAACGATTGACCCATTCTCACTCGAAAATGTTTTGGCGTTTGGAATACAGCCTGTAGGAGTTGCTGCGTCTTCAGATTGGCTGGAGGATCGAGACTATTTGCGAGATAGTTTATTAAATATTGAGACAGTTGGCGACTTCACTCAACCAAGCCTGGAAAAAATTCTTACGCTTAAACCAGACTTGATTTTAGGGCTTACCGAAGATAAAAAGATATACTCACAGCTTATGCAAATTGCCCCTACTATTTTGTTTGACTTTGCAAGCAGCGGACAGTGGAAAGATATCCTCATGCATAATGCAGAAACGCTTGGTATGACAGATGTCGCAAACCAGCTTATGATGGCTTATAGCGAGGCGTTGCTGAAAGTTGAATGATTTAAGCAGGAAGAGGAATGGTTTTAAACTTC
>NZ_MRCC01000043.1 GCF_001904655.1 Chroogloeocystis siderophila 5.2 s.c.1
TCGTGTCTACTTAGCGGCTCCCCGTTTCGTTCTTAACCCAACTGCGTAACTCCTGTACTTAAAAACAAGGGTTGTAGCGCAGGCTGAAACCCATTTTACTAAACTTGGACTAAATCATCGTGTATATACAAGGTTAGTATGGTAGCTCCTCATCAGCAGGGAGAAACTCAAAGTCAAGAATTTGATCTGCTGAGTAAGAACACTTCGTGGGGAACACATCAGCTGGCAGACGAGTCTCTAGCGTCGCTATTTCAATAGCATCGGTGTAAGCTTCTGGTACTAAGTCTGATACACGCAACTTCAGGCTTGGCTGTTGTTTACATAATCGTGCAATGCGTTTTCTACCATTTAAAATTGAACCTTGCCAACTCCGACTACGCGCTTTAAGTTGATATTCCCATTTGAGTAAATGCGTGAGAATTACAACTAAATAACTCTCTAATGCGTTTTCATTACTGCGGTTCAATCCCTCTAGTTCCTCAATCAGATTATCAATGTCTAAATTGTCCCATTGATGACTTTTGAGACTATCAATTTGACTGGCTAACCATAGCCCGTAATCTGTATCGTAAAGCTTGTTTGTATTTGGACTCATAGTTCCTCCTCTCCTAGTAATTCCCACGGGGCATTTTCAATCAGCGACTTAAATTGCAATAGGTAATCCCACGAGCGACTATACTTGTATTCTCCCTTTTGTGCGGGATTGCTACCGTATTCTTGCCGTTTATCTTCGATAAATTGATTGATAGCTTTGAGAATGATTTCTTGTGGTGCTTCTTTATCTCTTACCCACTTCTCGATAATGTCAGTTCAGGAGGTATTGAGAGTATCGGCAAGTTCGCCTAAACATAGCTCTAAGGGTCGTGAATCCTGCTATTAGCTAATTCACGCTTTACTTGTGTAAGATCCATATTGTATTTCAATTTAGTCCCTTCAATAAAAGGGATTTCTACAGTGGCTCTCTCAAATTTTCTCTGTATGAGGTTTTTAAGGGTCGGGTGTGCGAATGCCTTCGCATTTGCCAACACAATTATACTCATCACTGTTTCACAAGTACAAGAAGATACTTGAACTCCTTAATATATAACCGTTTCAGCTTTCTGCGCGAATCTAGAACACACTAATAATTCGCTGAAGTCATTAGCATATCGTTATTCTGAACGATTCCCTGATAAACACCTACCCACTCGCGCATAGGAATCATTGCGCCTAAGCTGTAGTGCGCTGCATACCCTATGATAATTGAGCCAGCCACCATAGTTGCAAACTTTAACCGCACTTGATAGCCAACTTGCCCCACCTTCTTACCTTGACGGCACTCAGATTCCCATTTCCAAAATCCTGGAAATACTTGACAAGATGCGACAACAGCAACCTTGCTATCGATACAGAGCGCTAAATGATCTTTGTACTCTCGGTAAGTAGGAGTTCCCTGAAGGTTTAGCCAGGGAAGATATTGCAGATATTGAAGAACTTGATGTTCTGAACCATCCTTTTGGTAACGCTCTGATAGCATCCGAGGTTTACCGCGACGAACAGCAGGAAATCGGGAAAGAACAAACGGTGTAGACGATATCCAATCCTCAGAAACTTGCTCATTGCTTCCTATATCAGCGATTGCCAGCTTGAGATCATAACCACGAGCAACTCCAGGTAACTCATACCAATTCTCTAAAGTATAGCTACAAATGCGATAAAGCTTGTAATGGATTCAACGACCAATGATGGCAGGAGTATACAAGCTAGACATTAGCGAGAGTGAAGAAGACCTCAAACGGTTGCTCAGAGAGCAGAAAACCGCCTCTAGTAAAGAACGAGTGCAACTGCTGTATCTGCTCAAAAGTAAACAAGCTGAAACGGTACAGCAGGCAGCACAGTTGTTAGGTCGCAACCGAGTGAGTGTTCAAAAGTGGTTACGACGCTATCGAACTGGTGGATTAGCCGCGATGTTAGAGCGCAAGGTGCCATCGGGTCGTCGCCGGGTTGTGCCAGCCTGGGCAGAAGTTGTGCTGCACAAGCGATTGCAACAGCCTGAGGGGTTTGATGGGTATCAAGCCATTTGTGATTGGTTGGAGACCCAGTTGGAGCTTGAGGTGAAATACAAAACGATGCACAAACTGGTGCACTATCGCCTACAGGCTTCACCGAAAGTGCCGCGTCCGGTGAGTGTGGAACAGTCGGCACGGATGGATGCCTATAAAAAAACTGAGCGAGAACCTCAGTATGCTGGTGTTGTTTGCGCTCTCGGTGCTGGGTGGGAACGGCACGGTGCGGTTTTTCTGCAAGAATGAAACACGACTGGGACTGAAGACGCTTGGGGGGCGCAAGCTCACCGCCAAAGGGATCAAACCTAAGGGGCAGGTGCAATGGCAGTTCAAGGCAACCTACCTCTATAGCATTGTGGAACCGAAAACCGGAGCGCATTTTTTCTTTGAGTTTTCCCACCTCAATACAGATTGCTTTCAAGCCTTTCTCAATCTGGGGCGTTGCGGAAAGAGTAATGATTTAAGCGAAAAGTGGTACAGTTTCAAATCGTA